>JAFSNU010000203.1 GCA_017447325.1 Synergistaceae bacterium
ATATGCAGCGCGGGATATTTAATAAATTATTTAGCGTTGAGAAGAGAGGCGGGGCGTAAATTGTTTGAATACTCACTGGCATTGCTTATTAATAACGAGATTATAAAATTAGCGAAAAAATTTAACTGGAAGAGCGTTAAATGCATTATGTTAAAAATGGGAATGATGAACGCTCTTAATCCCAAGCTTATAGAGAACGCGTTTAGTCAAGTTGCTAAAGGCGGCGTGAATGAAAACGCGCAGTTATTAATCATGATTACGCCGTTTAAATTAAGATGCAAGAACTGCAAGCAATATATTTACAGCGAAGAAAAATTAAATTTGTGTCCGAACTGCGGAGCCTTTGAGTTAGAGATTCAGGCCGGACGAGAATTTTGTATTGAATTGCTTGAAGTTGAGAATTAAAATTTAAAAATTATGCGTGGAGCTTTTGAGTTAGAGATGCAGGCCGGACGAGAATTTTGTATTGAGCTGCTTGAAGTTGAGAATTAAAATTTAAAAATTATGCGCGGAGCTTTTGAGTTGGAGATGCAGGCCGGGCGAGAATTTTGTATTGAATTGCTTGAAATTGAGAATTAAAAATTTAAAATTTAAGTAAAAATTTATGAAAAAATGCGTAATTATCATAATAGATTTTAAATTTATAAAGTTGGATAATAGAAAATAAAAGTTTATGAAAGGTGAGGCACACGGGAAAATGCAGGAAGAAAAACTAGAACAAAGTATGTCGCCTATTCTGAAAGATTTATCGCCGAGGCAGCGGGAGGCAGCGGTCTATACTGACGGTCCGCTCTTGATAATCGCCGGTGCTGGGAGCGGCAAGACCCGTGTGCTGACGCATAAAATTGCGTGGCTTATCGACGAGAAGCTCGCCAAGCCTTGGGAGATTACGGCAATGACTTTTACTAATAAAGCTGCGGGCGAGATGCGCGAGCGTGTTGCTAATCTTGTCGCTCAAGGCGCGGAGTATGTGAGGGTAAGCACGTTTCATGCGTTTGGATTAAAATTTTTATTTCGCAACGAAGAGGCCGCATTAAAAATTGCAGGGCTGCAAAAAAATTTCACGGTATTTGACAGGTCGGACTGTCGGAGTTTATTAGCAAGCATAATGCCGAGCGTCGGACTTAATCCTAAAGATACGAATCCGGCGGCGGTGCTTGAGCTGATATCTAAAGACTGGACGGAATGGAACTCGCTGCGTCATGAGTCAATGCTCGACGGCGCGTATTTAGAGGCTGCGAAAGCTTATAGAAAAGTTTTGCGCGAACGCAACGCGGTTGACTTTGATGATTTAATGATTTTACCGCTTGAAATTTTAGCTCATGACGACGAAGTTAGATTTAAAGAGCAGCAAGCTATAAAATGGCTTTTAGTTGACGAGTATCAAGACGTTAATAAGCCTCAGTATTTATTAATGAAATATTTGACCGGGCCGAATTGCATAGTCAACGTAGTCGGCGATCCGGATCAAGCTATTTACGCTTGGCGCGGAGCTCAGGTCGGAATGATTTTAAATTTCGAGAAGGATTTTGTGAATGAAAATAGTAAACAGGCCGAGCCCAAAAAAATTATTTTGGACGAGAATTATAGATCGACTAAAAATATTTTAAGCGCGTCGAACGCTTTAATTCGCAATAACACAGCGAGATTTAAAAAGAATTTGAAGACGTCGCGGGGCGAAGGCGAGAAAATTTACACGCTCATGGCGAACGGCGATTTTCAAGAGGCCGATTTTATAGTCAGCGAGATTAAGCGTTTAATTAATAGAGGCTATAAATATTCTGACATTGCAATTTTATATAGACAAAATGCGATGAGCCGTCTTTACGAGGAAAAATTGTTACGAAATGACGTGCCTTATAGAATAGTTAGAGGCCTTGCTTTTTACGACCGCAAAGAAGTCCGCGACGTTTTAGCTTTATTAAAGCTTGCGGTTAATCCGGGTGACAGAGGCTCGTTTGAAAGGGCTGCGGGATTTTTAATCAGCGGCATGGGGCCCAAGAGATTAAACGACTGGGGAACTTGGCTTGCTGACACGGACTTGCCTAAAACTCCGGCGATAGATTTTTGGCGAGCTGTGTCGGAAGGCGCGTATCCCGTCAGAGGACAGATCGGAAGTTCGGTTGCGAGTTTTGCCGGCCTGCTTGCGAAGCTTGGAGAGATTGCCGAGGCTCAGGGCATAAGCGGCGCGGTCGATTATATTTTGAGCAGCTCGGGCTTTGACTATGAAGAGATTTTAAAGACGCAAGAGCCGGAGACTTGGCGCGACAGGCGGGATAATATTATGGAGTTAAAGAGCGTTGTGCCGGACGGAGATTTGGCGGCTGCTTTAGCTGAGGCTGCGCTTTACACTGACGCGGACGCGGCTAAATTAGATAAAGAAGAAGAGCGGGACTGCGTCGGACTTTTAACTCTTCACGCGGCTAAAGGCCTTGAGTTCCCTGTTGTTTTTATAGTTGGACTTGAGGAAGAAATTTTCCCGACGTCACGAGCTAAAGATATTCCGGAGCAGCTTGAAGAAGAGCGCAGATTATTTTATGTCGGCATGACGAGAGCCGAAGAGCGTTTATATTTGACGGCGGCAAGAAGCCGGCATTTATACGGCGGAATTGTCTCTAAAGGCTTCTCAAGATTTTTATTTGAGATCCCTGATAATTATCAGACTATCGACGACAGGCACGGCGACGCTGAAGGCTGGAACGACACTTACGGCAATTACGCTCCGAGGAAAAGCACGCGAGGCCGCAAGCCCAAGGCAAGATTTAATTTTTATTAAATTTTAGCATTAAGAATTTGCGCAAGAGAGAAGCGCGGACGTGAAAGCTAAAATTATTAAATAATTAATTTATTATGCAAGATATAAAAGATATAACGGCAATTACGGCGGCTATGCTCCGAGAAAAAGCACGCGCGGCCGTAAGCCCAAGGCAAGATTTAATTTTTATTAAATTTAGCATTAAAAATTTGCGCAAGAGAGAAGCGCAGGCGTAAAAGTTAAAATTATTAAATTAATTAATTATTAATTAACGGAGCTTTATTATGCAAAATATAAAAGATATGCAAGATATAAAAGTAATAGCATTAACGGGAGAGATCGGCGCGGGCAAATCTACAGCCGCAAAAATTCTTGAGGCGATGGGCGGCGTTAGGCTTGACGCTGATGAAATTGCTTTAAGCTTATGGCAGCGTCAGGACATAAAAGATAAAGCAGTGATTCGCTGGGGAAATAAAATTCTTGATGATAATTCTAAAATTATTTTTGCTGAAGTCGCGAAAATAATTTTTAACTCGAGCGACGAGTATAAATTTTGCTGTAATTTAATTCATCCTGCCGTGATGAGCGAGCTCGAGGCGCAAGTTAAAAATTTAAAAGCTTTAAATAAATATAATTTTATAATTGTCGAACTGCCTTTATTATTTGAAGTCGATAAAAGTTTGTGGCATGACTTCTGGGTAGATTATATTTTATTTATTGCGGCTGATAAAGCCTCGCGAGTTAAGAGGTGCGCAGCGCGGGGCTGGGACGAGGACGAATTAAAACGCCGCGAGAGTTATTATCTGCCGGCGTTTGCCCGCAAGGCCAAGAGCGATTTCATAATTAATAATAATCAAGATTTAAATATTTTAATTCAAGAGCTTGCAGGCGTATTAAATAAGTTAAATATAAAAATTAAAGATTAAAAATTAAAATAAAAGCTTAGGCGTGAAAAATTAAACGGCCTAAGCTTTATTATTATTAAAAATTAATTACGCAGCTTCGTCGAGTTCTTTATTATTTTTATCTTTATTATCCGGCTCAGCATAGCCGCGCAAAATTTTCTCAGCTGCTTCACGCTCGCCTTCATGCCAGTTATATATTGTGCCTTGAGCGTCAAGAATCTCTTTGATACTTTTATCTTTCATCGCGGGACGAAGCAGCAAGGCTATAAACATGCCTTTGGGAGCCTCGTGCTGGCTGTCGAGAAAGTCCATTGCTTTTATAGCATAATCTTTATATTCTTTATTATCGCAAATGTCTTTCACAGCCGGAAATAAAATTCCGAACACGCCGTAGTCCGTTAAGACTTCAAAGCTCCGTCTTGCTGTGCCTGGCCTAAACATTTTAGAGAGAGTCCCGCCGTGCTTAAGCGCGCTGATATATCTTTCAGCATTGGCTCTCATGGCGAGCTCTATATTCTCAGAAAATTCAAAATTAAACTGCGCTTTAAATCTTAAAGCTCTTAATGCAAATCTTGCGTCGTTAGTGAAGACTACGTCAGCGTCGGTCATCGTTTCAATAATTCCCTCGCGCAGGTCATGAAGTCCGCCGTGCCAATCTATAATATCGCCCGTTTGCAAGTCATAATACAGCGCGTTAAAAGTTAAATCCCGCTGGAACGAATCATAAAGCAGACTTGTGCTGTAAAGCGAATCAGGTTCGAACTCCGGCACTCCCTCAAGTCCCAGATACGCCGCCGGAATATTAGAAAATGCAGCTAGATCAACGCGCTCGTCGGGATAATTAATATGTCCGAAAGTAAATCCGCTTGGAATTGTAACGGTCTTGAGCTTGTCGCCGAAAATTTGCCGCTGCTCCTCAATAGATGCCGGAGTTGAAAAATCAAAGTCGTCAGCCTTTAATCCGGCCGCTAAATCTCGCACAGTCTCGCCGACAAGATAAACCGGAAATCCGTTCGCAATTAACCGCGCCGCAGCATCCAAAGCATTTTTAGAGAAAATATCGCGCTTGATGCCGTGCAGGCTTTCAGGTATTCTTAATTCCGAATAGCCGTTTCTAACCACAAGCTTATAATTTTCGTCGATTAATTTATTAATCTCAGGATTAGCGAAGAAGCCGCGCGTGTCAGCAGCTGCGCAGATATTCGCGGCAGTTACAACAAGCAGCAAGCAGCTTAAAGCTAATATAAATTTAAATTTAATTTTCTTTAACATCTTTATATAATCACCTTAATAAATAAAATTACATAACACAGCTAATTAATAGCCCCAAAATTTTTAAGATTTACGCAAGTCTCCAAGCCTTAATAAATTAATATCCAAAAACTTTTACGGCCTGCTTCATATTTTCTCTAACTTCAACGCCAAACGGACAGCGTTTCTCACAGGCTCCGCACTGCACGCATTCGCCTGCATGATGCTCCAAAACTTTATAATGCTCACGGACTGTCTCCGGCAGCTCTTTCTGTGCTTGAGCAAGATTTAAAAATTTTGTAGTTGAAGCGATGTCGATACGCACCGGGCAAGGCTCGCAATGATTGCAGTACATGCAGTGGCCTTTCCAGCTAATTTTCGGGAACGACGCCAACGCAAGCGCATAATCGCGTTCGCTCTCGTCCGCACTTTCATAATCTAAGCAGGCTTTAAACTCAGCTTCAGAATGCGACCCGGCCATTATTGATGTGACAGCCGGACGGCTTAACGCGTAGGCTATGCACTGATTTATAGTTAATGCCGCTCCTGCGGGTGAAAGCTCAGCGTCTAATAAATCTCCGCCGCCGAAGCATTTCATTACAGTGATGCCCACGCTCTCGCGCTGGCACGTCTCGTATAATTCCTGACGCTCCGGATTCATGTTCAATAAATTTTCTTTATAATTCTCCTCGTTCCAAAGCTGCTCGACGTCCTCGTCCGGAGGCATCAAGTCATAGCACGGGTTCACGCTGAACATCAAGACTTCTATAGCTTTAGACTTAACGGCTTTTAACGCAACCTGCGGGTTGTGACTGCTCAGGCCTATAAATCTAATCTTGCCCTGCGACTTTAATTCTTTTGCGTAATCCAAAATTTTATTATTTAAAATCTCGTCCCAGTCACTTAACGCGTCGCAGTAATGAATCATGCCTACGTCTATATAATCAGTCTTTAATAACTTAAGCATCTCGTCAAAGCCTGATTTAACTTCGCTTAAATTTCGCGTGCGCATGTACTCGTCATTCTTCCAGACAGAACATAAATGCGACTGCAATAAAAATTTCCCGCGCAAATTATTTTTGCTTAACGCCTCGCCTATTGCAGTTCTCAAATCAGGATTAGGCGAGTAAATATCAAAATAATTCACGCCGTTCGCTTCAGCAAGATTTAATAGCTTCGCGGTCATCGCGCAGTTCTCTTCCATCATTCCCTCGCAGCCGAGGCCGATCTCGCTGACTTTAAGCCCCGTGCTTCCAAGCTCACGATATTTCATTATAAAATTCCCCCTCAAGTTTTAAAATTTTAAAAATATTATAAAGCAAATTAAATTAATTCGCGCTCTTATCACAATAATTAACGCGCTTTACAAATTTTTTGCGTGATGAGCAAGCACAACACAGCGGTTAATAATCACGCTCGACTATTAACCGCTGTACTAATTTAAATTATATTAAATTATTTAATAATCTCGGCGTATTTATCGTCATAAAATTTTTCAGTCGCCCATATACGCTCCTCAACCTCATAATTCACGCCGGTCATGTAAGCCTTTAAAATTTTATCGCGGCAATGATAATTATCGTGCCAGTCGCGCGTCGCATGAAGATCTATCTGCGATGCAAAAGATATTAAGCACAGGACGCATAACGAAATATTTAAATATTTAATTTTTAAATCTCTAAATAATTCGCGCAGCGCAAATATTATAAAGCAATAGAACGG
>JAFSNU010000204.1 GCA_017447325.1 Synergistaceae bacterium
CTCTGGCGCACAAAATAATTTAGCAGTAATGTATTACCATGGGCAAGGAGTTCAGAAAGATATAGAATCAGCTATTCAATTGTGGCGTAAAGCCGCTGCAAATGGTGAACAAGCCGCCCGTGATAATCTCGCCAATCTCGGAATTTATGATTATTAAAAATTGGAGGCTTGATTAATCATGTACATAAAAGATGACATAGTCTATGCAGGAGAACTGACGCCCATGATAGATGTCATAGAGGCCAAGCCGCTTGAGGGGCATATGCTGTTGGTAACGTTCTCAACCGGCGAGAAGAGATTATTTGACGCAACGCAATTAACCGGCCCGGTGTTCGAGCCGCTGAAGGACGAAAAAATTTTTCGCGATATAACTTTATTTCACGGCGTGATAACTTGGGATAATAAAAATATTGACATCGCGCCTGAGTTTGTTTATGAAAATAGTTTTAAATATGATTATGATTTAATAGATAAAAATTATGATTTATGAATTAAAAAACTATAATAAGAAATTAAAAATTTATCTCGATAATTGCTGTTTGAACAGGCCTTTTGACGATCAGTCTCAGATTAAGATCGAACTTGAGACCCGCGCAAAAATTTATATTCAGCAATTAATAAAAGATGATAAATTAGAAATGGTAACGTCATTTATGCTGCGCTTTGAAAATTCTGTAAATCCTTTTGATATAAGGCGAGATGCAATTTCGGATTTTATTAATAAATACAGCAGCCAGTTTATAGGTTCGGATAAGCTGCCTGAACTGAATGATAAGATCAGCGAAATTAAGAAGTCCGGTATTAAGCAAAAGGATGCTGTGCATATTGCGTGCGCAATTTTTGCCGGCTGCAGCTATCTGCTTACTACTGATAAAAGAATGCTGAATTTTAAATCCTGTGACATAAAAATTATAAATCCTGTAGATTTTATATTGGAACTGGAGGAGGTATAACTATGACAAACAGCACGGCTGAAATTATGAATAAAGGCATAAAATGCTTGCTTGAAAATCTCGGCGCAATAGATGCTGAGTATTTTATTTCTGTTATAATCAAAGAAAAATTTGACTACACGAAATGGCAGCAGGAATATTTTGACGGCATGCCCGACGATGTTCTTATGACTCAGGCAATAGAGTATGACATTTCAAATCCTGTTTAAATTTAAAAAATTATTTTATAATAAATAAAATAAAATTTAATTTAAGGAGACTAAATAATTTTGAGTTTCACGCGGCTTAACTTAATGATAGAAGAAAGTTTAAACAATCATAAAGACGAGCCTTGCTATTGGTGGCAGGGCGACTGGTACACGTGTCAGGATTTATTAAATTTAATCGACGACTGCGAGGCAAAATTAAAACGCGCTGGCTTTGCCGAAGCCGAAGGGCAAAGACTGGTCGTGATGAGCAAGAACAGCCCGATGATCCCGGCGTTGTCTCTTGCAGTGTGGAGGCTCGGCGGTAATATCTGCCCGTTAAATATTTCTGCAGGTTTAGAGTCGCTTGCTGATACTATAGATTTATTGGAGCCGTTTGCTGTGATAGTTGCCGGAGAGTCTAAAAGCGGCGTCTTAGAGGCTCTTGAAGCTCAGGGCAAGGAGAAAGGCTGGTCGTGCGTGACTTGCGAACTCGGCGAAAAATTGCCGGAGTTTAAGAGCAAGCCGGCAAGTCCTGAGACTAAAGATTATGCTGTTATATTTGCAACTTCAGGGACGACCGGTGCGCCGAAAGCCGTGCCTTTAACTCATGGAAATTTAATAGACCAGTGCGAGAAAGTCTCCGAGTTTGTAACTCCGCTTGCGCCGCGTGATGTATTTTTAACTGTCTTGCCGAACTTTCACTCGTTTGGCTATACCTGCGCAACTATGCTGCCGCTGTCGATGAACGCGCGTATTGCGATCGTGCCGTCGTTCCTGCCGCCGCAAGCCGCAATGAAAGCTATTATAGAAGCTAAAGTAAATGTGACTTACGCAGTGCCGGCGATATTCTCGTTCTTGTTAAACGCAGTCGAGCGCGGGAAATTTCCGAAAGAAGCGTTAAGCCGTCAAAAATACTTGTGCGCGGGCGGCGACCGTCTTAATCCAAAACTGCACGAGCAGGCCCTGCATTTAATCGGCAAAGATATTGTCGAGGGCTACGGACTGACTGAGACAAGCCCTGTCGTGTCGATGACGAGAAATTACGAGACGAATAGACAGGGAACGACCGGCCCGGTCTTGACTGGCTATGAATATAAATTAAGATCGCGCGACGGCCAAGATTTAAATCCTGAAGAGCACGAGGGCGTGTTGTGGGTCAAAGGCAAGTCGGTAACGCCGGGATATTTCCGGGCGCCAAGAATTACAGCCGAGAGATTTGACGACGGCTGGTTTAATACGGGCGACTATGTGAGACTTGAGGACGGCTATGTGAGAATTTTAGATAGAGTTACAGATATATTAATAGTAGGCGGCTTTAACGTCTATCCGCAGGAAGTTGAAAAAGTTTTGACAGAGCATCCCGACGTTGAAGCGGCGATTGTCGTCGGCGTGCCTCATCCCGTCAACGGCGAAATTCCCAAGGCATTTATTCACAGGCGCGACGGCTCAGACTTGACTGACCGCGAGTTAATTAAATTTGCGAAAGAAAAGTTAGCGCATTATAAAGTCCCCAGAGCTATAGAGTTTGTAGACGAGTTCCCGCTCTCAGGCACGGGCAAAATTCTGCGGCGTTTATTGCGCGAGCAGTCCGGCAAGAAGAGCTTATAAAATT
Organism: Synergistaceae bacterium; assembly: GCA_017447325.1. GTDB lineage: Bacteria > Synergistota > Synergistia > Synergistales > Aminobacteriaceae > JAFUXM01. The sequence continues at coordinate 2,754 of JAFSNU010000204.1, forward strand.
TAAAATTTATTTAATTTAAGTCTGCATATATTTAATTCTTGATTTAAATTTTAAATTTAAGCGCAGCTGTCATGGCTTTTAATATTTATGCAGGAGTTTAATTTATAAATTATGTTTAAAATTGCAAGCTTTAACGTAAATTCCGTCCGCAGCCGTCTTCATATTCTTGAACGATGGCTGCCCGTTTCTATGCCTGATTTATTATTCATGCAGGAGACGAAAGTAGTAAACGATTTGTTCCCTGTTCAAAATTTTCATGACTTAGGCTACGAAGTTTATTTCAACGGCGAGAAAAGTTATAACGGCGTCGCCTTGGCCGCGAAGAAAATTTTGATTAATAAAATAAGCAATATCAATTTCGGCTTTAACGATAATTTATCTCCAAATTTTGAAACTCGCGTAATGACGCTTGAGTTTGATAATATTTCTATACTTCACACTTACGTTCCGCAGGGAAAATTAATCACTCATCCTGATTATATTTTGAAGCAGGAATTTTTAAAGCGTGTTAAAAAAATTATCGAGCAGAAGATTAATGATAAATTTATGTGGCTCGGCGATTTGAACGTCGCGCCGACTGAGCTTGACGTCGCGCATCCTGAAACTAAACTCCGCAGCGTATGCTTTGCGCCTGAGATCCGCGAGTGCTTTAATGCGGCTATGCAGGGGCTGACTGATTTATTTAGAAAATTTAATCCCGGGCGGGAGATTTATAGTTTCTTTGATTATCGAATTAAGGACGCATTAAAAAATAACACGGGCTGGCGGGTCGATAATATTTTGGCCTCGCCTAAGCTCGCCGAGCTTGCAGCTAACAGCTTTATAGATCAAGAGCCTCGGACTTGGGAAAAGCCTTCGGATCATACGCCTTTAATTGCCGAGTTTAATTTTTAATTATAAAAAATTTTTGCGGCCGACTTGTCGAGTTTATTTTAAAATTATAAAAAATTTTCCGCGGCGTGATTTGCGAATTTATTTAAAAATTTTAAATTATAAAATTAAAATTATGGACTGGAAAGAAATTTGGAAGCTGTATAAGCAAAAATTTTTCGCGGCACTCGGAGCGTTTATATTTATCGCGTCGGGCTTGGTGCTTTATGAATTTAAAAATTTTGACGAGTTAAGCGGCGAGACTCCGCAGGCTCATGCTCAAGCTAACGCGCAAAATAATTCTCAGGCTAAAGCTCAAGATAATTCAAAAATTTTTGAAAATTTTAAATACGAGTCGGACTACGAGAGAGAGCGGGAACGCGAGACGCAGATAAAATATATTCAGGTCTATATCACCGGAGCTATAAAAAATTCTGACGTTTATAAAATTAAATCCGGCTCGAGGCTTAATGATTTAGTTAAAATGGCCGGCGGCTTGACGATGCAGGCTGACCGCGAGGAAATTAATCTTGCTCAGATTTTGAATAACGACGGCGAGCATATTAAAATTCCAGTCAAAAATTATGAGCAAAGAAAATCCGCAAATTTTATAAGCTTA
>JAFSNU010000205.1 GCA_017447325.1 Synergistaceae bacterium
GGATATTAACGCCGGAAAATAAAATATATAAAGCATTAATTTAAATAAATTCCGCTCGGCCTTATAGCTTCCCCAGCTCACGTCCAAAATATAGCCTATTGCCGAAAGAGTATAATACGACAGACCAAGCAGCGAGAAGAATTTAACCCGTGCAAAACGCTCTTCTATATCAGCTGCATTTACTCCCGCAAAATAATAAATCCATTCTAAAATATTATATAAATCTTTCAGAAAGAATAACGCCGCGATCAACGCGCTTACAGCAAAATACGTAAAAATTTTTCTGCCGGTTCTCTCCGTCAAAATCGCGCCCAAATAAGTTATTAAGGCGACATAACAAATTATTATAAATAATTTAACTAGCGGAATTCCCGCGCTCACAGCATAAAATATCAAGCTTATTAATAATAATATATATTCCTGCGAACGCTTGAATAAAGAGCCGGAAATATAATATAAAGCTCCGGCGGCAAGCAAAAACTCGAAAAATAAAAAATCCGTCAGTCTCACCGGCGGGATCATATAATAAATAAATTCACGCATTATTTACCAAGCTCCAAAATTATGTCAACCATCTCGCCGACGTTCTTCATCGTGATAACTTTTCCCATGGGAATTTTAAATTTAAACTCGTCTTCAACCGCGCTGACCAAATTAATATGCTCGAAAGAATCCCAGTCCTCTATGTCTTCAGCCGTGGTCTCGTCATTAATTTTAATATTTTCGTCGTCGAATACGTCGCAAAACACCGCGTTTAATCTCTTAAAAACTTCTTCGCGCGTCATAGTCATAATAAAATCCTCCAGATTTTTAAATTTTAAAATTTTAAATTTAATTAATTACTTCATTACCAAAACTTTCATCTTGGCCTTGCACACAACTTCATCAAGCCTGCAAATATTTACTTTTAGCTTAATCATTCTTAATTCTTCGTAAATTTCATCAACAACTCCTTTAATAAGCAAAACATCTCCGGCGTACACCGGCTTTATAAACGAGACTTCAACGCTGTGAATTAAACTATATCTGCCCGGCAGATACATTCCCGCAAGCGTTGACAAAAACGAGGCCGTCAGCATTCCAAACGCCGCATGGCCTTTATTACTGCCTAAAATTTCATTTGCGAACTCGTCGTCAATATGCAGCAAATTTAAATCCTGCGTTATATCCCGAAATTTATTTTCAAGCTCAGGCGTGATTTTAACTTCAAAGCTCTCGCACAAGCCTTTATAAATATCTTTAAGCTTATACTCTCTCATTTAACGCCTCTAAAATTGCCTTAATAATTTTTTCAGAGCTTAAATTATTTGCTGCTCTCACTGCTTTGTGACTGCCGTAGCCGGACGCGAATTTATCTTCAAGCCCAATACGCTTTAATTTAACGCCAATGCCTTTATCAGCCATAATTTCAGATATAATTCCGCCAAGTCCGCCCATAATATTATGCTCTTCGACGCTGACAAATAATTTTGCATGTTTATAATTTTTATCAACAGCACTCTCGTCAAAAGGCTTTAAGCTGTAGCAATTTATCAAGCTTGTTTTAATTCCGCGCCCGTTTAAAATAGTTGCCGCGCTCTCAGCTTCTTCTAATATGCTGCCGGTCGAGAATATGCAGACGTCCGAAGCCTGAGTATCAATTATTAAATCGCTGCTGCCGAATTTTAAATTTAAATTTGCGTCATTAAAAAATTCTTTCTCGCTGTTCATGCCTATTCTTATATAAACAGGCGAATTAATTTTATAAGCAAGCTCAACGCAGGCCATTACTTGAAATGGCGTCGCAGGACTCAAAATTTTTAAATTAGGCAGCGCGCGCAATACAGCTATATCTTCAGTCGTGTGATGCGACGATCCGAGCGTAGCCCAAGAAAGTCCGCTGCCCATGCCTATAATCTTTATATTTAAATTATTAAAGCAAACGTCATCACGTATAAACTCAAAAGCTCTATACGCCAGAAAAGCTCCTGAAGTATATACAAACGGAATTTTATTTAAACTCGCAAGCCCCGCCGCCGCGCCTATCATATGCTGCTCGCTTATCCCGAAATTATAAATTTGATCCGGAAAATTTTTCCTGAACATCTCGTCAAAGCCGGTGCCGCTGTCTGATATTACATGCAAAATATTTTTGTCGCGCTCCGCAAGCTCCAATAACTTGCTCATATACGCCCTCTGCATCAGCTCAGCTCCTCATCGCTTATATCTAATTCAGCCTTAAAAATTTTTAGCTCTTTCTTATTAGGCAGCTTGAAATGCCAATTAGCATTATTCTCCATTATAGAAACGCCCTTGCCTTTCACAGTATGCGCAATTATTAATAACGGCTTGCCATGATTTTTTAAATTTAAAATTTTATTTAACGCATCTACATCATGGCCGTCAACTTCTGCAATATTAAAACCAAAAGATTTAAATTTTTCGCTCCAGTTGTCAAGCTTAATCATATCTTTAACTGCGCACATCTTCTGCAGATTATTGCAGTCCAAAATTACGGCTAAATTATCAAGATCAAACGCGGCAGCTGATATTGCAGCTTCCCAGATGCTGCCTTCCTGACATTCGCCGTCGCCTATTATCACAAAAGTTCTTGAATTTAATTTATCAAGCTTCTGCGCAATAGCCATGCCTACGCCGACGCTCAAGCCATGCCCAAGCGACCCTGTCGAAGCTTCTATGCCTTTAAAATCGCGTATGCTCGGCTCGCCGCCTATATCTTTTAAATAGCTTTTTAATAATTCTTCGCGGCTCATCAAGCCAGCCCTGCTCATCACAGCGTACAGAGCAAGCGCACCGTGTCCTTTCGATAAAATCAGACGATCGCGTTCTCTTAAATTCAAATCAAAATTTACAGCTTTATTTACATAGAGCGCGTATAAAATTTCAAGGCATGAGAACGACGAGGCCAAGTGCGAAAGTCCGCTGCCCGCCGCCTTCATTGCCGTCAAAAATATTAATTTGCGCA
>JAFSNU010000206.1 GCA_017447325.1 Synergistaceae bacterium
AAAGTAATTAATTTAAATTTATTTAACGCTAAATATAAAGCCGACAGAGCAAGCGAGGCGTTGCTCAGCTGGTAGCGGCCAATCATTTTAATTTTTATATTATTTAATTCAAATTTATTTAATTTAAAATCAAACTCGCTGCCCGAGCTGCTGACTTTCACGTTTTCAAGCCACGCTTCCTGCGACACTACAAAAGCCGCCGCGCCTTTTTCCTCGCAAGTCTCTTTAAACAAATTAATCAACGACGGACAGTCGCCCAGATAACATGCCGGAATATTTTCGCGCACTACTGCAAATTTTTCGCCGGCAATTTTGTCCAGCGTGCCGCCTAAAAATTCCATGTGATCCATTGATATAGACGCTATTACACTGCAAACTATATTACCTAATACATTTGTCGCGTCGAACCGGCCGCCGAGCCCTGCCTCTACAACTGCAACGTCAATTTTATTTTCAACCATTAAGATAAACGCCGCTGCCGTTATAATTTCAAAATACGACGGCGGGTCTTGATTTAAAATTTCATCATTATGAATTATGGCCGCAATTTTATTTATAACATTAAGCCATGTCTCAGCCTTTAAAGCTTTATTATTTATTAATAATCTCTCGCCAGGACTTTCCAAATGCGGACTTGTATATAAAGCTGTTTTATATCCTGCTGCTCTTAACACTGAGTCTATATAAGCGCAGGTCGACCCCTTGCCGTTAGTGCCGACGACATGAAACGCCTTAAATTTATTTTGCGGATTATCAAGAATTTCAAGCAAGCGCGAAATTCTTTCAAGCCCGGGACGTATTCCCTGCGACGCTGTCTTCGCGGCTAAAGCCTCGACCTCTTTAAAAATTTCCTGCTCAGATTTTTTATTGCCCTTTGCCATTAAATAACCTCTTTAACTTTCAACTCAAAAATTTTTATTACATTATATTACTTGCGCAATTTTGCGATTTAAAATTTATTATAATAAAATAAATTTAATTTTATAAAATATTTAGGGCTTGAGCATGAATTAAAAAATTCTTCACGGAACACGCTGAACAATAAATAAAATTAAAGCTTCAGGGCTTGCAGCTAATGCTCTGAAGCTTTAATTTTATTTTAATTAGCACATGCTTTGAAGCTTTAAAATTAATTTCTCTGAGAACTCGTCAACTAACTTCAAATCCTTTGCCTCGACTAAAATTCTTAATAAAGGCTCAGTGCCGGACGGGCGAATAAACACGCGGCCTTGATTACTGCTTAAATTTTTAATCTCTAAATCCGCGTCATTCCCAATTTTATTTATCGCGTCAAGATTATTATTTAATAATTCGCGTGAGCTTAATTTTAAATTAGAGAGCTTTTGCGGGTATCTGCCAAAATTATCGACTAAATTATTTATGTCTAAATTTAAATCATGAACTGCGTTTAAAAACAGCATGGCCGTACACGCGCCGTCGCCTGTTGACGTGAAAGCGTCGGCTATTATATGGCCGGACTGTTCGCCGCCGAGCCCCGCGTTGTTCTTTCGCATTGTGTCTAACACGTATCGATCTCCGACCGGACATCTAAAGACTTTTATATCTTCGCGCTGTAAATGTTCTTCTATTGCCATGTTGCTCATCACAGTTACAACAAGGCCGTTCTTCAATAAATTTTTAGCTTTAAGCCATTTAGCGAGCGTCCATAAAATTATATCGCCGTCGATAATTCTGCCTTTAGCATCTGCAATTAAAACTCTGTCAGCGTCGCCGTCGAACGCAAAGCCTATGTCAGCTTTAGTTTTATTTATAAAATTAATTAAATTATCCATGCTCATCACGCCGGAATTTTTGTTGATATTCAAGCCGTCAGGACTTGCGCCGGTTATCGCATGATTAATATTAACGAACTTGACTAATTCAGGAATGATTGTAGATGCCGCTCCGTTCGCGCAGTCAAAAGCTATTTTAAAATTTAAATTTAAATTATTATTTAAAATTTTCGCCAGATGCGCCGCGTAATCTTTCGCAAGCTCAGGCATGAAATAATCGCGTCCGACTAAATCGCCGGTAAAATTAAAATCATAATTATTTAAATTAAAATAAATCTGCTCGATCTCAAGCTCGTCCTGATCCGAAAGTTTGCAGCCGTTTGCGTCAAGAAATTTTATGCCGTTATACTCAGCCGGATTGTGAGACGCGCTTATCACAGCTCCCGCGTCAGCTTTTAAATGCTTAACGGCAAAGCTCACGCCCGGCGTAGGAATTACTCCGAGCGAACACACGTTCGCACCGGCTGAAAGCATTCCGGCCTTTAACGCGCCTTCTAACATTGCTCCGCTTTTACGCGTGTCGAGACCGACTGCAATTTTTATATTATTTAAATTTTTATTGCGCAAAAACAAAACAAACGCGCGGCCAAGTTTCAATGCGAAGTCCGCCGTCATATTGCCGTTTGCTAAATTCGCAACATCCCGCACTCCGTCAGTTCCAAACAAAATTCTTTTATTATTCGCCATGATTTTTAATTCTCTCTCGTTTTATTTTATTAAAATTTAAACAATATTTTATAGCAAATTTAAATTTTAGATAATAATCAATAAATTAGACACAAATTATTCATTTCTCCAATATTAAAAAACTCCCGCGAATTTATTATAAAAACCGCGAGAGCTTAAAAATTTTCAAATTTAAATTTTAATTAATTATTACTTCTTCATTAAGTCTTTGCCGGCGTTCCATGCTTTGCCCGCAACTTCGCCGACTTTATAATAATTCATCTGGAACTGATCGAACATTAAAGCGTTAAGCTTTCCCGCATTAATCTTTCCGTTTGCGTCAAGAACGCTCTCGTCAGCATTAACATTAACGATCTCGCCTACAACTTTTACTTCTCCGAAGCTGTCGCGGATTTCAGCAACTTTGCACTCGAGCGCAATCGGAAATTCCTGAATGATCGGTGCGTCAACCTTGTCGCTTTTAACAGCATGAAGTCCTGAACGCTCGAACTTGTCGTCCATCTTATTGCCGCTCGCGATGCCAAAGAAGTCAGCCTCTTTAATATGCGCCTCGTCGGCCAAGCTCACCGTGAAAGCCTGTTTAGCTCTAATATTTTTTAAAGTCTTGCGGTCAGCCGCTAAGTTAAGCGCGATCTTGTCCATGGCACAGATGCCGCCCCAAGCTACGTTCATTACGTCAACCTTGCCGTCGTCCCCGTAAGTCGCGACCATTAACACCGGCATCGGGAACACTGCGGGCAGCGAGCCTAAATCTTTTCTCATTTTTACAACAACTTTCCTTTCATATTATTAAATTTAATTTTAATAATTTTAGCATAAAAAATAAAAGGCGGCTTGATATTTAATATTTAAATCAAGCCGCTGATTAATTTTAAATTTTAATTTAATTTACGGCACTGCGTTGACCGTAACGCTGTTGACATTATTATTTCTCAGCTCGACGCTTATTCCCGTCTTGCCGTTCTCGCTGTAAACATAATTTCTCTGCGAGATGCTGCTCGGATAACCCATGATATTTAATAACTCATCGCGCGACAGGCCGGGTC
>JAFSNU010000023.1 GCA_017447325.1 Synergistaceae bacterium
ATTTGGAATTTGGATAAATAAAATTTATAAATGCGATGCGCCCGTTAGATTTCTTGAAGCAAATTTAATTACAGGACAGGGCGGACTAAATTTAAATTTAAAATCTCAGGATATAAAGCCGGTCATGCAGGCCGAGAGCGAATATAAAATTATTGAGATTAATAATTATAAAGCGATACTCGAGCGAAATAAATTTTTGCCGGATATTTTGTCGATAGAATTAAATAATAAAGCTGTGTTAAATTTGGAATTAGTTTGTGAAAGTCCGCAAGAGTTAATAGACATAGCTGAAGAGATTTTAGAATTTATAAATTAAAAAATTAAAATTAACGCCGCTGAATTAAATTTTAAATTCGGCGGCGCGTTTATTAAATTTAAATTAACTGCCAGTTCAAGTGCGGAGCTAAAAATCCCGGGCGCCGGTCTAAGCAATACGGCGAATTATTTATTAAACCGTCAAGCGTGAAGTCCGCCGACGGAGTATTATTGTCTATATTAATAATCCATTGCCGGTTATGCAATAAAGCTATAAGCATTACGCGATAGTCTCCGAGATTTAAAAATTCTGTCGGCAGCTGCGCGCGCAAAATAATATGCTTGTCCAAAATTTTTAACTCGTCTTTACTGTTCAATAAATCCGTCTGGAAGGCTCTGAATAACTCGATGCCGTCCTGAGTGTAAAGAGCGAAGCCGACGCATAACGCGCTGTCCGGAATCTCGACGTCGCCCTCTATCTCAACATAAACTTTATCTTGACGCGTGATAGACTTTTGCACCGGCGATTTGTCAGCGTAATATAATCCTAAGCGCGACGGAGTGAAATACGGATTTTTGAATTTTAAATTATTTATATCATTAAGCCATTCGGCGAACGCTTTGACTTCATGATTGGTGTTCATGTAAAGTTTTATGCCTGCGTTAACGTCTTTAGTATCGAGCGTTAAATGACCTTTCTCCATGCAGATAACTCTATTGCAGAGCTGCGATATTGCGCTCATGTTGTGGCTCACGAATAAAATCGTGCGGCCTTGCTTGTGGCTCACTTCATCCATTTTGCCCATGCACTTTTTCTGGAATTCTATATCTCCGACCGCAAGCACTTCATCGACAATTAAAATCTCGCTATTTAAATGCGCGGCGATCGCGAACGCAAGACGGACGTACATACCGGACGAGTATCGTTTAACGGGCGTGTCCAAAAATTTTTCGACACCGGCAAAGTCAACTATTGCGTCAAAATTTTGTTTAATCTCGGCGTGCGTCATTCCCAAAATCGCAGCATTAAGCGAGATATTTTCGCGGCCCGTTAATTCAGGATGAAAGCCCGTTCCGACTTCAAGCAAGCTCGCGACGCGTCCCTTTAAGCTTATGCGCCCTTCTGTAGGCTCGGTAATGCGGCTTAAAACTTTTAACAAAGTTGACTTGCCCGCGCCGTTCCGTCCGATAACTCCGACGCGCTCGCCTAAGTTCACATCAAAGCTTAAATTCTTTAACGCCCAAAATTCCTCAAGATTAGAATTAGAATTAGATTTTTTAAACGGATGAGCAACGCGGCCGCAAAATAATTTTAATTTATTCGCGAGAACGTTATATAACAAATCCTCGCGCCTTTGATGCATTAATAAATATCTTTTGCCTAAATTCTCAATCTTTATTACTGTATTATTCATGATTTAATTTTAAATTTAAATAAAGTCTGCGAAAGATCTTTCAAAGCGTCTGAAGAACCATACGCCCGAGAAGAAAACTAAAATCGAAATTACAAACGCATTTATCACACCCGGCATATAGAGCGGGACACTCGCGCCCTGAACGCACCATCTGAAGCCGTCGATAACTCCGACCATGGGATTTAAACTGTAAACAAAACGCCAGCGCTCCGGCACTATCGAGCTTGAAAATCCAACCGGCGAGACGTACATTCCGAACTGAACCATGAACGGCAAGAGATGATAAAAGTCTCTATACTTAACGCCTAAAGCCGAGAACCAAAAGCCTATGCCTAAAGCCGTCATAGTCGCTGGGATAAAGAAGAGCGGCATTAATAAAATTAACGGCGAGGGCATGAAGCGATACCAAGCCATTAGCATTAATAATAAAACCAGCGAGATTAAGAAATCAACCGCGCTGACTATAACGCTTGACGCAGGCAAAATTATTCTCGGGAAATAAATTTTGCTGATTAACTGCGAGCTTCGAATTAACGAGTTCGCGCTCTCCTGCATTGCGTTTGCGAAATACTGCCATGGCAGCATCGCCGCGAAGACCATTATGCCATAAGGCACACCCTCGTTAGGCAATTTAGCAACCCGTCCGAACACAAACGTGAACACAACCATGCTGATTAAAGGCCGAATGACGCTCCAAGCAACGCCTATTACAGTCTGCTTGTATCTAATCAAAATATCCCGCCATGCGAGAAACGCAAACAGCTCTCTATATCTCAGCAGCTCTTTAAATAAATCCGCCGTTGTTTTATTCGGCTCGATTACTAAATCAAAATTATTATTATTCATTAAAACTCTCCCAAAATTTTTGCGCGGACGTAACGGCACGCTCTCGAATTTGTAAAGCTTTTAATTTCTTGTCCTTTATTTTAACATCAAGAGCCGGAAAAATTCCTAAATTCGCGTTCATCGGCTGAAAATGTTTTGCGCTTGCAGTATTTAAATATCTTATTAGCGAGCCTATCACAGTCTCGTCCGGCCAAGAAATTAATTCTTGATTATTTAATAATCTTAACGCGTTAAGCCCAGCCGCAAGTCCCATGGCCGTGCTCTCCATATAGCCCTCAACGCCCGTCAACTGCCCCGCGATAAAAATATTATTAAAATCTTTTAATCTTAAATATTTATCAAGAACCGCCGGAGCGTTTAAAGACGTGTTGCGGTGCATAACTCCGTAACGCATAATCTCCGCGTGTTCAAGCCCGGGGATTAATGAGAAGACGCGCTTCTGCTCGCCCCATTTTAATCCCGTCTGAAAGCCTACTATATTATATAAACTTCCCTCAAAATTATCTTGTCTCAGCTGCACGACAGCCCAAGGCTCTCGCCCTGTCTTAGGATCAGGAAGTCCAACAGGCTTCATCGGGCCAAATCTCATCGTGTCACGTCCCCGATCTGCCAACGCTTCGATAGGCATACAGCCCTCGAAATATAAATTTTTCTCGAAGTCATGAGGCAGCGCACGCTCAGCATTAATTAACTCGTTATAAAAATTTAAATACTCGTCTTTATTCAACGGGCAATTAATATAATCGTCGCCCCGGCCGTAACGTCCCGCAATATAAGCTTTATTAAAATCTATAGACTCTTTAGTCACGACAGGCGCGACCGC
>JAFSNU010000207.1 GCA_017447325.1 Synergistaceae bacterium
TGAAAACGTGTGACATGCTGGACTTTTCGCGGGTTAGCTTTGATAAGGCACTGAGATTAAACGTTGAGAGCAATAGCAGCGAGTTCTGGGGAAAGTATAAATTAATAAAATTGGGCGATATTGCAAGCGTACAAAAGGGAACTGCTATTACAAGTTCGGATGCCGTTCCAGGGGCGTATAAAGTCGTTGCGGGCGGAAAGGATTACGCTTATATTCATAATGAATATAACAGGGACGAAAATATAATTACGATAAGTGCTTCTGGAGCAAATGCTGGCTTCGTAAATTATTGGAGCGAAAAAATTTTTGCGTCCGACTGCACGACTGTACGCGGCCAAGACGTCACAGCTACAAAATTTATTTATTATTATTTAAAGTCAAATCAAGAAAATATAATTAACAATTTACAAAAAGGTGCTGCACAGCCTCACGTTTACCCTGAAGATATAAAAGTTCTTCCCGTTCCCGTTCCGCCGCTTGAAGTTCAAGAGCAAATCGTAGCCGAATGCGAGCAGGTCGAAGAGCAGCGCACAAGCTTGAGCAAACTTATTGAGAATTTACGAGGCGAGATTGAAAAGATAGTTAGAGAAGAGAGCGGAAAGTATTTAAATTCAACGCTCATTTTAGAAGATATGCTTGTGCCAATTAATGGAGGTAATATTAAAATTCCAAAGGAAGATATATTAAAACGAGGGAACATTCCTGTTATTACACAAGAAAGCGGAATTTTAATTTCAGGTTACACAGAAAATTTAGAAACAATTAAGGATTTGCCTTTGATAGTTTTTGGGGATCATACTTGTGTATTTAAACATGTAGATTTTGAATTTATTCGCGGAGCTGACGGCACGCAATTATTAAAATTTGACAGCTCTAAGATTAATATAAAATATGCATATTACTATCTCAATACGATTAACATTACTAATAAAGACAAGTACGAACGACATATGAAATATTTAAAACTGGTCTCTGTCCCGGTTCCGCCGCTTGACGTTCAGCAAAAACTTGTCGTGCAGGTCGAGCAGCTCGAGGCAAAGATAGCTCATGCAGAAGCTAATTTAAAAATCTTAGCCGGCAAGTACGCGAGTATATTAAATAATTATTTGAATTAAATTAAAAATATTAAAAAATATTTAAATAGTATAATAAAGCTAAATTAATTTAAAATTTTTAATTTTAAGCGAGAAAGGGGCTTAATAAAAATGCTAAAGCTGAAGAGCTTTATACTTGCTTTATTAATTGCTTTATTTATAAGCGGCGCAAGCTTTGCGGCAAATCCTAATATTATCCAGACGAGCGAGCCTCATGTCGGCGAAGAATTTATATTGTCTGTAGATCCGTCAGAAATTCCAAATGGCGGCGAGCTTGAATGGGGATTTATTCAAGGCAGCGAGAACGTAAATGCAATGCGTTTGAGATCGGGAGGCCGTCAGCTGGTTTTTACGCCGATTAATTCAAAACCTATTGAAGTCACGGCGGCGTTTAGAGATTCTAACGGAAATTTGGCAGGAAGCTCTAACATAATTATTAACGCGAAAGAATTTAATATTGAAATAAGCGTTATAAACGACGAGCCGGTGACGCTCTGGGACTCGGCGGAGAGAGCTGAGATCGAGAGCAGCGCGTTGTTAACTCAAAGGCCGATTAAGCTGCAGGCTAAATTAAGCCCCGAGTTTAAAGGCGGACATAATTTTAAATGGACTTGCGACGCCGCGACTGTTATAAAAGATGATAATAATAGCAATGAAATTTTTATAATTAGAAGCCAGACCGGCGACAGCGAAGTTTATATCAGCGCGTTTAATGAGGCCGGCGTGAAGCTTGGTTCAGGCTCTAAAGTTATAGCTGTTAATCTTCCGCTTGAAGTTTATGAAGAGTCTGAACGCCGCAAGCAAGCTTGGTTCGACTGGCAGAACGCGCAGAATTTATGGAACGAGGGCAGCTATTCTGAAGCAGTAGAGCTTGGCAAAAAAGCTTTGGCGAACGCGCCGCGCGATCCTGATATTGAGAACGGCTTTAAGGCCATGGCCGCGAATTACTCGCGTTATACACGAGGCGTTGAGCTCAGAGCAAGAGCTAAAGACTTACAGAATAAATCACAGTTTGCCGAGGCGCTTCAGAGCATGAGACGCGCTCAGGTTATATGGCCGCAGGATGAAAATTTAAGCGAGATAAGCAAGCTTGAGAAAATAGTCGATGAGATTAGAGTTAAGCAGCAGAATGCCCAGTGGCTCCGCGAGACCGCAAGCGCGTATGATCAAGAGGGCATGTTTGACGAGGCTTTAGAGTATTATTTAAAATCGCTTGAAATTGTCTCGAGCGATGCTGTTAATAATAGAATAGCTAAAATTAAAGAGCGTTTAATTAAAATCGCCGACGCGGATAAATATGCAAGCGAAGGCAGCGCGCTTGAACGTGACGGCAAGCTTCAGGAAGCTATAAATAATTACACGGCAAGCATCGTTAGCAACCCGGACAATGCGTTAAAGCAGCATATCGAAGAACTTCAGCGGGTGATGACAAGGCGCGAGCGTCAGGCGCAGCTTTTATATAAAGAAGCGTCGGACTTGCAGCGCAAGGGCAACGCTGCGGACGCTTTATTACGCTATAAAGAGAGCCAGGCGATCTGGGAGATGCCGGAGGTCGCGAGAAGAATTAGAGATTTAGAGCGCAATGTGAAGAACGATAAGCCGTTAAGAAATCCGGAAGACTTTGGAATAGGCACTCAGGCCGATGCCGCGAGAATTATTAAAGACGCCGACGCGTTATATTTGCAAAGGCAGGACGAGAAGGCCGCCGCACTTTATCGCAAGGCTTTAGCGATCGCGCCTAATGATGAGTTAAGAGCTTGGATAACGCAGCTTGAAGATAAAATTAGAGAACGCCGCGCAGCTCAGGCAGCCAACGCGCAGATTAAAGCGGCAAACGCTTTGTTTAAGGCCGGAAAGATTCCGGAGGCCGCAGCTAAGTATCGTGAAGCTTTAGCGGCGCATCCTAATCCTGAAGTTGAAGCGTTTATGAAAGCTAACGGAATAAGCTTGACGCAAGAGCCGCAGCAGCCGGCTAATAATGCTCAGCCTAATAATCCGCGCAGACGTTAAGAAATAAAGTTTATAAATTTAATTAATTAAAATTAAATCTCTTGAGCTATAACACGCTCAAGAGATTTTTATTAATTTATTTTATTGCTATTTTAAGAAGTATTGAATTAGTGCAGTTATAACAGTCACAATTAAACTCACCAACATAATCAAGCGATTTTGATCATGCTTGATGTCCTGCCTTAAATCTTCAATGCGAGTCCCCATGTCGTCAATGCGAGTGTTAGTTTGATTCATTGCAACAGTCAAAGTATCAAAATATCCCTCAAGCTTTTGGTCAAGAACTTTAACGCTCGTTTCAACGCTGCTTATTTTTTCCGTGAGTTCGTTTCTAACGCCGTCGATTTTGTCATTAAGCTCTTTTCGCGTGTCGGTCAGCTCTTTTCGCGTGTCATTAAGCTCGCTTCGCGTAACGCGAAGTTCGACTCGCACGTCATCGATTTTATCACTATTATTATTAATGAGCTGCTCTAAACGTCTTATATCAGAATTATAAACATCCATGCGTACATACTTTTCTTCAGCATATCTATATTTATATACAGATTCTCTAATTGCCCCGGCCATGATTTCATGCCTCCCTGTTTTTATAATTTAGCTTACAACGTAATCGTCTTGTATTTATTTATTCCTAAGCTCGTTTCTAAATTTATAAATCTCGTCTTTAAGCTCGTTCTTAAATTTATACATTTCGTTTCTAATCTCGTTTTTAAAGTTATAGATTTCATCTCTCAGCTCGTTTCTAATCTCGGCTACCAGCTTCTCGTTATCAAGCCTAAGCTCAAGCTGATTGTTATTAATAAGCAGCTCTAAACGCTTTATGTCAGTATTATAAAAATTTAGGCCACATACTGCTCGTTTTCGTCATATTTATACGCTGCTTCTCGTTCTCTCACTGCCTCGGCCATGATCTATCACTTCCTCTATATAATATATAAAATATTATACAGCATAAAAATTTTTAAATCCCGGTTAGTGCGTGAAGCTTCATTCTCGCATTTAAATAAAATTCATAAAGTCTCGGGGCTTTAGCAGCAAGCAAAAAATAAACGCGAGTCTTAAAATTATAAATTTTTGATGAATAATAAAGCTCACGGCCTTGACGCTTTAATTCTAAAATTAATTTATTGCAGTCAGTAAGCATTAATTGCGCCGTATGCTTTAAAATTTCATTGCGTTCGCTGCTATTAATATTTAAATTTAAATAGCTAGTGAAAATTGCGTTAATAAAATCTATTCGGCGCGATAAAATCTCCGGCAGGAACTCTGGAAAATTATTTACCGTAAAGTTTACCGTAAGCTCGCTTGTCTTAGTAATCGTATCGCGGCGGCTTTTGCTCTGAAAAGGTATGTGCGATATATTGGACGGATTTTTTAAATAATAATAAAATACTTTATCTATTGTCATAAATTTTTGAGTCTTAGCGAACAACTGAGCCGATACGTAATAATCTTCAGTCATCTTTAAATCCGGCCAGTCTATGCCGTCAAATAAAATGCGCTTATAAACTTTGTCCCATAAATTCCAAGCCGGGCTATCGTTCTTAATATAATACGCGAAAGAATCATGAGTGTTATCTGACTCAAATTTCTTTGGTTTATCCTCTGAGATAATCTCTCCGGTCGGAGTTACTAAATAAAATCCAAAGCGCACTGACTGGCAATTATTATTTTCCAAAACTTTTATAGCGTACTCGTAGGCGTTGGCATCTATATAATCATCTGAGTCAATAAAAGCGACGTACTCGCCGCTTGCAATGCTTAATGCGTGTTCGCGCGTCTTGCTCGTGCCTCTATTCTCCTGACGAATTACTTTAATATTATTAAATTTACTCGCGAGTTCATCGCAGATTTGCGGCGTGCTGTCTTTCGATCCGTCGTCGACTAATATAATCTCAAGATTTTTATAAGTCTGATTTACAACGCTCTCGACGCACTTAACTAAAAATTTTTCGGCGTTATAGGCCGGAATGATGACGCTTAATAATTTTTGCGCATAGTTTCGCCCTGAGCCCAGAACCCTGAGCCCTGAACCCTGAGCCATTATACAAATTTAAATTATTCAAAGTCAATCCCTCGTTTTGCTTAATTAAATTTTAAATTTAAAATTAATAAATTTTTACATTAAGCA
>JAFSNU010000208.1 GCA_017447325.1 Synergistaceae bacterium
CAAACGCCGGATAAACTTTGCCCAACGCTTCAATAAGTCCCATCATCAAGCCCGACGCAACGATTGCCGGCAAGATCGGCACGAACACGTCGCCTAACGCTTTAAGCATTCTCTTCCATATGGGCTGCTGTGCCGCTGCCGCAGCCTTAACGTCATCTTTCGTCGCTTCAGTCATTCCAGTAACGCTTAAAAATTCAGCGTACACTTTATTGACAGTTCCAGTGCCGATTATGAGCTGCAGCTGACCGTTGTTCTCGAACATGCCTTTTACGCCCTCGACATTTTCGAGAACTTTCTTGTTAATCTTGCCGTTATCTTTAATAACGAGCCTTAAACGCGTTGCGCAGTGCGCTGCCTGAGCGATATTGTCGCGCCCTCCGATATTCGCGACGATCTCCTCGGCGCACTTGCGGTAATTCAGAGCCATGATAAAACCTCCAGTTATATATTAATTTTAATTTCTTAAAATCTCCAGCTTACTTGCCAGCTATTAATAATATTAATAAGCTCAATATAAAAATCTCGAAGTTCTTGATTAAAAATTATTAAAAATTTTATAACTCTGCTGCCCCGCCGGCTTAAACTAATTTTAAATCTTCAAACGCCCTTGCTATTCCGTCGTCTTCAACAGCCGGACAAATTTTATTAACAAGCTTTTTCAGTCCCTCAGCTCCGCTCTCCATGCAGACGCTTGTCCCGACCTCGCGCATCATTTCCAGATCATTCATGCTGTCGCCGAAGCCGAAAGAATTTTCAAGCTCAACATTAAATTTTTCCCGAATTAATTTAACGCCCGTGCCCTTATTAAACTTGCGGTTAATAAGCTCGCAATTAATACAGTTAAGTCCGGGCGGCGTCTCGTGAATTACGAAATTAAAATCATTTTCAAGCAAAGCTCTTGCCTCGTCAAGCTGCGACTCTTTATTGCACATCACGACGATTTTATGAATTAAACTCCCGTCGTACTCCGACATCGGCCTAATCTTTAAATTAGTTGAAAGAATTTTGCGCCAGCGTTCTATCTCACTATTGCCCTTTGGCTGATCTTTCAAAAATTCGTCTAAATTCTCGTCGCCCCATGAGCCGCTCACGCCCTCGAGCGTGCAGAAAACTCCGTGACGATGCAGTACTTCAAGCGCAGTGTCGCGCTGCTGATTTGTCATCGGCAGATTATATAAAATTTCATTATAATATTTCAATGACGCTTCTTGAACTTCATGATCAACGCTCTTTAACGCAACATAGCCGCCCGCGCTCGCGATCATTCCGTCAAAATTATATTTTAATAAAGGCATCAGCATGTCAGGATTGCGCCCCGTGCATAAAAATACTTTATTGCCCTTTGCCTGTGATCTTTTAATCGCGTTAAGCGCACTGTCCGGCGGAGTGTTCTCGCCAGGCTGCGTAAGAGTGCC
The DNA here is from genome assembly GCA_017447325.1 of Synergistaceae bacterium. Lineage (GTDB taxonomy): Bacteria > Synergistota > Synergistia > Synergistales > Aminobacteriaceae > JAFUXM01. The sequence continues at coordinate 1,416 of JAFSNU010000208.1, forward strand.
GTCAACATCTAAAAATATTAATTTCAAAATGCTGCCCCCAAAATTTAAATTAATTTATTTAATTAAATTATATTATAAATAATAAAACGGCTTGACAAAATAATTTATCAAGCCGCGAATTTTTAATTTTAAAATTAAAATTATTAATCAAAACTTATTATGCGCGTTAAAGCCGCAAATAAATTATAGCCGTCCCAAATTAAATCAAAGTCCATCGTCTTTCCAAATTTCACTATTCTATCAACGCCTTTCAGCCCGCTCATAATTAAATCTTTTAACTCTTGCACATCATCGCTTAAATATGCGAGCGTCTGACATTTTTTATTATCTAATAAATTTTTAATCTCTAAAATATTTTCTTTAACTTCATACTCAAAAAAATATCCCGAATTATCTTTATAATTCATCAAGTCAAGCTCAAGTTCTTTAACTTCAGCGCGCATAATTAAATTATCTTCAAATCCATTTTCTAATTTTACATTAAGCTTGTCAGCCGCAAGAATATAAAAGCTCGTCAATTTATTTACGGCTTGAATATCCTGAAAATTATATTTATTTTTCACAAGCTCATGCTCAAGCCGCCAAAATTCTTTCTTAGCTTCATTAATTTTATTTCCCGTCCAGATTACAGCTCTCGGACTTGTGCAGGCGTTTTGATCGCTGAAAAACGTATCGTTATAAAAATCCTGTGCTGCTTTACGCTTTAAATTTAAATCTAAATTTAAATAATAATTGCTGTTAATTAACGCAATCGAATATCTGTCAGCAAAAGTTACCTCTCCGGCCCAGGCGTTAAGCGGCGATTTTCTAATCTCGCTTATCGTATTATCTCCGCCCCATATCACCCGCATGTCGCACAAGCCCGTTAATAAATCATTAACTTCTTTATCGCGCTCATACTTTATTAAATAAATATAATCTTTTAAAGCTTTATATCTTTCATCACTTAAAACTTTATTTAAAGCTTCAACAATTAAATTTACCTGCGCAAAATCTTTAGACGGCACTTTAACTATATTTGCATTGCCTGTTAATAATCCGCTTGCGAGCGAGAAAGCGAAGTTTACAGGCACGTTCGACGGCGCGACGTGAAATACAACGCCCTTGCCTAAGCTCAAATTATTTTTATCATAAAATCTTTCTTTAAGCTTCAGGCTCGAGCTCTTTCTAATCCAGAAAGCGAAAGTAACAACGTCCGAATAATTTTTCGCCTCGCGATTTAAAATTAAACTTTGCGACAAGTCATTTAAAAAATTAATAATTTCATCATTAAACGGCTCTTTCGCAAAAATTTTATTTATATTAACTAAGCTCTCAGCATTGCCAGTTAAAAATTTTATTTTATTTAAATTATCATTTAAAGCTTGCTGCATAAGTATCGCTGCATCCCCTTATCTCGGCCTTTTGCATCCTGCCCAAAACTTTAAAATATTTTCCCATTCTCCCGCACGGACAGTCATCTTCGCCTAATAAAATTCCCTCGTCCTCAGTTAATAAAGAATGCCCAGGGTAAGACTCCGGTATCGACGACAAGACTTGAATAATTCCTTTCTCTCCTATCGCACACTCTTTAAAGTCAAAAGCTCTTCTTATTATAATATCCGAGAAATTGCTCGCGTGTAAATGCCCGCACTCGCACTCCATATAGACGCTGCCCGTCTGCTCGACCATGCCGTAATAATTATGAACGCTCTTAATCCCGCAGACATCTTCAAGCCTTTTATTAAACTCCTCAGGGCTCACGGCCTCGTTTAATAATTTCTTCCAGCCGCCGCCGTGAATTAAAATTCCATTGCTTAAATCTAATTTTAAATTATTATTCTTTAACGCTTTATAAAAATGCTGCCAGATCATAAACGTAAAGCCAAATAATAAAATTTTTTTGTCTCTAAACTTATCTAAAAATTCTCGTATAGCTTCAAGATTTAAATTCATCTCGTCATCGAGCGCGTAAATGCTTTTTGCTCCGAATATCGCAAAGCCCAAAATCCCCGCGCCCCGGGCCGAGAACATCAATCTATTTTTAATAACAGACGGGCAGTCAATAATTATCATCGGCATCCGTCCCGAGCCCGTGAAGCTTGAGACTATTTTCACAAGCGCCTTTTGCTGATTAGAAGCCGTGAGCTTGTCCAAAAATATTTTCGACACAGCCTGACCTGTCGTCCCTGAAGACGTCATAGTTTTAAAAATATTTTCATCAGCGACGCTCTTTAAATTTAATTCTTTAAATAATCTCACAGGCAAGAACGGCAAATCTTTATAACTATTAACTTTATTAAAATCAAAATTTACACTTTCAAGCATACGCGCGTATTCTAAACAATTATCTTTATGCAATCGCGTCAAATCCAAAAGCCTTTGCGTTAATAATTTATTTTTCTCAAGCTTATTAAGCCCGTAAGGCTGCTCTAAATTTAAAAATTCTTCAAAACTCAACATGCTTTAAGCCTCGTAATATTTCGCAAGCTCTTTAAATAAAATTTTGCCTGAATCATTTTTAGGAATTTCATCAAGCGCAATGACTTTAAAGCCAGACAAATTTATTTTGGTCTTATTAGCCGCAAATTCTCTAATTAAACTTGCCTTATCTTCATCAAGTTTTAAAATAAAAATATATAATTTATCGTCAACGCCGCCGCACGCGCATTCAATTTCAAATTCAGCTTTTATTAACCTGTCAAGCTCGTCAAGATTTATTCTATTGCCGAACATTTTTAAAAATCTCTTCTTGCGCCCGACGATAAAATAATAATTATCAGCATCGAACTGCGCCATATCGCCAGTCTCTAAAACTCCGTGACGTTCGTCGCCCTTAATTAAATCCTCGCCGCTCTCAGCATAGCCAAGCGTAACGTTCTTGCCCTCGTAAATTAATTCGCCTGTCACAAACGGCTGATTAATTCTATTTAAATTCTCGTCAACTAAATAAAATTTTCCGCCCGGGATAGCAATGCCCATCGAACCGTATTTTTCGAGCGACTTTTCAGCCGGCAGATAGCCCATCCGCGCAGTAGCCTCGCACGCGCCGTACATGACTATAAATTTTTTATTATTATTTAACGCAAATTCTGCAAATTTTTTATGCAACTCCGGCGTCAACTTGCCTCCGGCTTGCGTCATTGTCTTTAAATCCGGCAGCTGCATTCTGCTAAAGCGCATTTTGTCCAGCATCTCGTAAGTATAAGGCACGCCGCTTATCGAGCTTGCTTTATTTTCTTTAATAAAGCTCCAGAACTCGCGCTGCATTAAAGATTTTTCAGTCACCAGCAAGCACGCGCCTACTAATAAATGCGAATTTATAACAGAAAGGCCGTAAGTATAATTCATGGGCAGATCAGTAACAGGCCGTTCAAGCTCATTAAGCTCTAAATAATTTGCAATCGCCTGCGCATTATCTAAAATATTTAAATAGCTTTGCCTGACAAATTTAGGGCTTCCGGTCGAGCCCGAAGTCGTTAATAATAATCCAAGCTCTTCATAAAGCTCGAACTCTTTGTCATAATTAGTTTTTAATAAACAATAATTATAAGCTTTATAAACTAACTCAAAATTTTTAAAATTATTTAACAAGCTTTCAGGCAGCCATATATACGCCGGTTTATAAGCGTCAAGCAAATTATTTAACAAATCATTATCAAGATGCTTATTTAACAAAGCCGGAACGGTCCTCGCGTTCATGCAGCCCGCATAGCCTAATATAGCTCCGGTCTCGTTGCCGCACAAAATAAAAATTAAGCAGCGTCTTTTAATTTCAGCTGCTATCTTTTCGCTCTCGTCTTTTAACTGCGCGTAATTTAAAACAACGCCGCAATCGTCAATAATCGCGGCATTATTTTTAAAATTATTAAAATTCCACATCGTACTTCTGCGATAAAATTTCTTTTCCGTGCTCGTACGAGCTTAAATCAATAATATCGTCAGTTTCCATCATAATATCAAAAGCCTCTTCGATTGCCGCGATCAAACGCATATGGCCGACAGAATCCCACGCCTCGATGTCCTGATACTTTAAGCCGGCTAATTTATCCGGCTGCGTCTCCAGCGACTCGCAAAACGCGTTATTATACTTCTCAAGATTTTCAAGATTTGCCATTTTCAAAAGTCCTTTCGTGAATAAAATAAAATTAAATTTAAATTTTAAAATTTCTAAAATTATAATTCATAGAGCCTAAAAATTTTTATAATTTTAAAGCGATTTTAACTCCTCGAGCGATAAGCCGGTGTATCTAAGAATATCCGAAATATTAGCTCCGCCTAATAACATACTTTTAGCAACTTTAATAATGCCTCGTTCTTCTCCCTCCTGAAGTCCCTGCTCTTTGCCTTCATTAAACGATTTAATGCGCTGCTTCTCGTCTCTGTCTCTCAGCCACAACGACGTCATAATATATTCGCGCCTCCATTCTGAACTATGCCTCGCAATGCTTAATATTTCCTCAATATCTTTTACAAACTTATCGTCAGAGCTTTTGCCTAAAACTAAATTTAAAAAATTTGCTGCTCCGGTGACACGTCGTCTATAATTCCTTTGGCATTTAAAAATATGCTGGTCGAACAATCTTTAAGCTCGATGCTCTTGTCTTCGCAGCAAAAATTTTTAAACGTGTAAATATGCCGGCCTTTATTAAACAAATCAAATTTGCATATAAATATTACAAAAGCCTCCGGCATATCAGCATACATCTTCATGCTGCCTTTCTTCATCGCTGCGTTGTCTATCGCCGCGTGATAACATCTTATGCGCTTGGGCAGATCGTCCTCGTTCACGTTCTGCATTTCAATATTATAAAGTCTTTTATCAGACTTTGCGTAAACGTCAAACCGCACGCTCCGCGAGTCGATATTATCGCGCATAGTCTTCTGCGTCTCGACAAATCTTATCCGGCCAATCTCAATATCCGGCAAAATTCTGCTTAATAATCCCCTGCATATTTTCGCGTTATGCATGACTTTAAAAAACATAAAGTCATTCGAAATATCAAGATTTTCCCAGCGCTGCTCCGGCGGCAGGTCAAGCTCGTTATATCTTCGCTCTAATTCTTCGTCGCTTAAATTTTCCAATTTTATTTTTAATTTTAATTTAAATATTATTTAACACATTCTCAACTATGCCGCTGACAGTTAAATTATGCTGCGCGAGCATGTACTCATAGCCTCCGGCTTTCGCGTAGTAATCGCCCGTTCCCATAATAATTAATTTGCCGTGCTGAGACTGCGACGCTAAAACTTCAGCCACTGCAGACCCAAGGCCGCCTATTTTCGAATGCTCTTCTACGCTCAAAATTAATTTATAATCTTTATTAGCTAAAACTAACTCAGCATCAAACGGCTTTATAGTATGCATATTTACAACTTTAACGGCTATATTATGCGTCTTCTTTAACTCAGCCGCAGCCTTTAAAGCAAAGCTCACCATGCTGCCCGTCGCGTAAATAACTGCGTCATCGCCGTCATTAAGCACCAAGCCTTTGCCTGCTTTAAA
>JAFSNU010000209.1 GCA_017447325.1 Synergistaceae bacterium
AAGTCGCAATGCGGACTATTGAGGGCATGAGATTTATAATTAAAATCTGCGGGCCGCTCGCGAGAGTGTTAAACGCGATAAGCGGCGGCGCGTATAAATTATTAGGTCTGCCTGAAAAAGAACGCAATGATATTACGTCTGATGATTTATATGCAGTCGTCGAGGCCGGAACTATGGCGGGATTATTACGCACGCAGGAGAAGGATTTAATCGGCAATGTGTTCGAGCTTGATGTTCGGACAGTGCCGTCGGCGATGACGTCCCGCGAAAATATAGTTTACTTTGACATAGCTGAAGACGAGGAGAGCATTAAAAATAAAATTGCGCAGGAATCACATTCGACTTATCCGGTTTGCAACGGCGATATTGATCATATAGTAGGCTATGTCGATTCTAAATCTTTGCTTGAACGCGCGATTAGAAATCAAAGTTTGACGTTAAATAAGAGTTTAGAGAAAGGCCTCGAGATTCGCCCGCCGTTAATCTTGCCGGACACTTTGACGCTCGCCGAGGCCATGGATCACTTTAAAGGACGCGGCGAGACTTTAGCAGTTGTTTTGAACGAGTACGCGTTGACTGTAGGCATATTAAGTTTGCAGGATATTATGCTTGTCTTAATGGGAAATATATCAGGCGAGGACGAGCAGATAACGCAGCGCGACGAAAGTTCCTGGCTGTTGGACGGAGCCGCGCCGATCGAGGACGTTAAACATGCTTTAAATCTTGAAGAATTTCCTGACGAAGAAAATTACGAGACTATCAGCGGATTTATGACGTACATGCTGCGCCGCATTCCGCATAAAATGGACTCGATTATTTTTAATAATTATAAATTTGAAGTAATGGACATTGAGAATTACAAAATCGGGCAGCTGTTAGTTACAAGATTAAATTTAAAGCCTGAAGTTGTTAATATAGAATCAGAAGACGCGAAAGGAGAAAGTGAAGTATCATGATAAATCACGCTGCTGTTGCGCGGGGCGATATGCCGGCTGACTTAGTGATTAAGAACGCGAAAATTGCGAATGTCTTTACGCTTGATTATGAGCTCGCGGACGTCGCTGTCTATGCGGGGAAGATAGCCGGAATTGCAGATAATTATGACGGCAAAGAAATTTTTGACGCTGACGGCAAAGTTTTAATCCCGGGGATGATTGACGGCCATGTGCATATTGAGAGCACGATGCTTGCTCCGCCGATCTTTGCCGACGAAGTTGTCAAGCGCGGGACTACGGCAGTAATGGCTGACCCGCACGAAATTTCAAATGCTTTAGGAATGGCCGGACTTGAGTACATGCACAACGCGAGCTTCGGCCTGCCGATTGATATATTTTTAGGCGCGCCGTCGTGCGTTCCGGCTTCGCAGTTCGAAACTCCGTACGAAGAGCTTGACATGATCGCGATTAAAAGTATGTTTGAAGATAAATTATGTCAGCATTTAGGCGAGATGATGAATTTTCCGGCCTTAATCGCAGGAGATCCTGAAGTCTGGGGCAAGATCGCCGCCGCCGGTGACGTGCCTTTAACAGGTCATGCGCCTAATGTATCAGGCAAAGCTTTAAACGCTTATTTAGTATCTGGAGTTAATTCAGATCATGAATG
>JAFSNU010000210.1 GCA_017447325.1 Synergistaceae bacterium
ATATGAGGGAAATTTTACCTTATCACGTTAGTCATTGTAAAAGTTAATTTTACTTAATTTTCTGTAACAGATTGCACCTACCTTTCTTAAAAATTATAAAATTTATACATCATTACAACAGTTTTATAAGTTTTGGCTAAGTTTATAGAATTTGCCCCAAGTCTTACTCAAGGCCAAGCCTCGCATGGCTATAAATTATATTTAACTAAATTTTAACTTTAATTTAAACTGCAAAATTACCTATTCCGAAACGTCAAAGATTAAAGCTTAAAGCTGCAAGCATTGCTAACGCTAATATAAATCTTCTAAATCTCATGGCTTAATTTTTAATAATTATCAGGAATAATAACTATAACGACAGTTCCGCTGTTATTATTCGGCTTAATAATCAAATTGCCGTTGCACATCATTTCAAGCCGCTTTTCTGATATTTTGCAGCGCGATATGAGCCTCGTTGTCGTCGTTTGCCGCACCTTTATCGTCGCCCCTGCTCTCGTCGCCCCTGTAAGGTTGAGAGAATACGGACATGTACTCTCGAGTGTCAACGCAGTTGATACAGGGACGATATAGAACGGATAACGCAGTTTCTTTAACTGTTCCTTGACGTTCTCAAGCGTTAAGGGCTTAAGAATAAAGCCGCTGGCTTCCGTGCGCCATGCTTCGAGCGAATAGTCAGCATAAGCCGTCAGAAAGACGATATTTGTCCGATTATTAATTTCGGATCAAGCCCGCTTGCCGTTCCCAGTTCAATATCAAGAATTGCCAGCGCAATCCTGTTTATTTTCGCGTACTCTATCGCTTCTAAAGGCCAGATAAAGCCGGTTATAGTTGCGTTAGGCATGACCTCGCCTAAGACAGACAACCCGTCCGACAGAATGATTTTGTTATCGTCAACCATGATGATATTTGGGCTTTCGTCGCTCTGTTCAGCGATATTTAACAGCATGTTGATGTCAACGCCGAGGCATGAAGCCAGCCGAAGCATCATAGCTACGTCCGGCAGACGCGTTCCGTTCTCCCATCGTGCAACTGTCGAATGATTAACGTAAAGCAATTTACCAAGCTGCGCCTGTGAGAGGCCTTTATCCGTTCGCAGCTTCCGCAGTGTCTCTGCAAATAATATATTCACGCGTTACGCTCCCGATTCTTATTCTTAATCTTAATATTCTTAATTTATTAATAATTATTCTATAATAAACGTCTTGATATTAAATTTGACATTATGGAACATTAAGACTAAACGCGCGTGAAGCTTGTAGAAATGATTATTTATTATTGAGCCTGCATTACTGGAGCAAATTAGCTATTAATAATTATAAAACTTGATTTTTCGGCGTGGTCTGGTATAATTTGATTGATCTAAAATCTCAAACGGAGATGTGGCCGAGCGGTCGAAGGCGGTTGACTCGAAATCAACTGAGCGGGTTTCCCGTTCCTAGAGTTCGAATCTCTACATCTCCGCCATTTTTTATATAAATCTAAATCTAAATTTATCACGTAGTATTTTCTTGTGTTGAATTTGAATTTATAGCTATAAACGAGCGCGTAACTGATTTAAAGCTTGAATAGAACTGTGATACCTGCATGACTCAAACGTGTGAGCTTGGCCGTTGCTGTCAGAATTGCATATATCGCTCTTTAACTTCTACTTCTTTTGCAGTTTCTTGTAATAATTAAATGCCTAAATGTCTAAACATCGCAAATTTTAAATATTTTAAGATCTTAAAGTCATGTTTTTATGGCAAAATGTAGTTAAGACACAGGCGCAGCTATTCAGGGAATAGTGAGAATAGTGAAGAGTTAACCCGAAGAAAACTTTTGAAAATATAAGGCCTGAAGTTGTCTGTTTTTGAATATTTTAAATATATTAATAAGCGGCCGCATTTATATTTTTTGTGTCTGCTTTAAACTTATCCACAGGTTTTTTGCAAATTACTATATAAAAAATAGTAGTAGTAGTAGTGTATGCCATTTTCTGTGGATAACTGCCTCAAGCCCGCATAAAAGCCCGCTTGATGGTGTGGATAAGTATGTGGATAAGTATGTGGATAAGTTTAGTCAAATTGTGGATAATGTGGATAACTTTTTTCTCATTTCCAAGTTATCCACATTTTTAAAAGTTATTCACAAATTATCCACCGACTTATCCACATTTTTTAAAAAAATTTTTGAGTTATCCACAATTTTTTTAGTTATCCACATAGTTATCCACAATTTAATCTGTAATTTTACTGTTGATTATTTGAAAATAAATTTGATTTTTTAAGGATTTAAAATTTTTAATAAAATTAAAATTAAAAATGCGCCCCGCAATAACGCAAGACGCAAATTAAATGTTAAATTTATCTTCTCCAAGTGCCGCGCAAAAATAATAATAACACAGCAAACAATTCAAGACGTCCGGCAAGCATGCACAGCGAGAAAATCCATTTGACGCCCGAAGGCAGCCACGCAAAATTTTCAACAGGACCTAAGAAATTTAATCCCGGGCCGACGTTGCTCAAGCATGTTATCACGCCCGTTAAAGAAGTAAGCACGTCAAGCTTGGGATGATTAAACGCCGTCACTAATAAAGTGCAGGTCACTAAAATCATAAAGTAAAGCATTAAAAACGAATTTGCCGAGTCGATAATCGGGCGCGGGACAGGATGTTTATTTATCTGCGTATTAAGAGCTGCTCTGGGATGAATCATGCGCATGGCTTCGGTGTGAATCTGACGGCCTAATAATAAAATCCTCGCGACCTTGCAGCCGCCGCCGGTAGATCCGCCGCATGCTCCGCACAGCATTAATACTATAAATATAAATCTCGCAAGCTCAGGCCATAAATTATAATCATGCGTGATAAAGCCCGTTGTTGTAATAACGCTCACGACATGAAACGCCGCGTGCCTGAACGTGTCAAGCCAGCTTGAAAAATTTTTGTTTAAAATCAAAGCTAAAGTTATAGCAAGCGACGCAAGCAATACTATTTTAAAATACCAGCGCAGCTCTTCGTCGGCCAAGAAAGTTTTTAGCTTATTTCTAAATTTAACTCTCCGGCCTCCGGCGATTAACAGAAAATATAACGAGAAATTTACGCCCGAGGCAAACATGAATAAAGTTATAATCCATTCGATATAAGCATTATTAAAATATGCAATCGAATTATTTTTCGTCGAGAAGCCGCCGGTCGCAATAGTCGAACAGGAATGCGTGAACGCGTCGAATAAATTCATCCCGCCGAAGATTAAAAACACAGTCTCAGCAAAAGTTAAGAAAAAATAAATTTTCCATAAAACCGCCGCCGTGTCGTGAAGTCTCGGCGTTAACTTCTCAGCCGTCACGCCCGGGACTTCAGCCTTAAATAATTCCATGCCTCCAATTCCTAAGAACGGCATCACGGCCAAGCTAAAAACTATAATTCCCATTCCGCCCATCCAGTGCGTTAATGACCGCCATAATAAAATTCCGCGCGGAGCCGCCTCGATATTAGTCAAGATAGTCGCGCCGGTTGTAGTGAAGCCGGACATCGTTTCAAAGAACGCGTCAACGTATAAATTAGTCACGCCTGAAAAATAATACGGCAACGCTCCGACGCCTGACGCAATTATCCACGAAAAAACTACAACGCCCACGCCCTCGCGTATGCCTATTAATTTATAATCCTGCCTGCTCTTAGCTCCGCCGGCGCGTCCGATAGACCATAATATTAATCCGGCTGCAGCGCTGCAAAGTATCGACAATAAAAACGCGTTGATGTCAGCCCCGCCGTCGTAAAACGCTAAAACTAACGGCAAGAGCATAAATAAAGTTATCACGCCCGTGATAAGCGACAAAACTTTTAACACTATAAATATATTCATGTTATAACTCTACTCTCCGGCTTCGTCCTGATTATTATTATTATCATTACTAAATAATGCTATAGCTTCCGGCATTAAGTCAGTCGATGCGAATAAAATAATTCTGTCGCCGGCCTCGAGCTGCGTCGCTCCGGTCGGAACAAATATAGATTTCTTGCGGCCGATTAACGCGAGCAAAACTCCTTTGGGCAATTTTAATTCAAATAACGGCTTGCCCTCGAGCTTGTGATTTTTCGGCAAAACTATTTCAATCATCTCGGCATTAATTTTTTCGATTACAGACAACGCCCTTGCGTGCCCCGGGTATCTAATAGTTCTTAATATGACAGAAGCTAAGGCCTCGTTCGGATCGACTACAGCGTCAACGGGCATTAAGTCCGTCATGTCCTGATATAATCTCCGCCTTACGACAGCTATACTTTTTCTAACTCCTAAAGATTTAGCAATAGCCGCGTAAACTAAATTTATCTCGTCGCTCTCAGTCGCACAGACAAAGCCGTCCGCGTCGCTTATGCCCTCTTCGCTCAATAAATTTTTATCAGCGCCGTCACCGTTTAAAACTATAACGTCATCGCCCAGCTCTTCAGCAAGTCTCTCGCACTTCTCAGCGTCCGTGTCAATTAATCTAATCTCGGCGTGCGGATACTCGTCTTTAATGCGCATCGCAGTTTGAAAGCCGACCTTGCCGCCGCCGACTATAAATACTTTCTTTAACTCGCGCGACGTGCTGAGCTGGAATAATTGTTCAAGCAGCCACACGGCTTCTTTATAAGTTACAACATAGCACATATCTCCGGCGTTTATCACGCTGTCGCCGTCCGGCACAACGTCGCTGCCTTCTTCCCGTTCTATATACACGAATACCGCGACTAAATTTTTAAATTCTATTCTAATATCTTTTAAAGTCTTGCCCGCAAGCGGCGAGTTCTCAGCGACTTTAAACGCGTAAATTCCCGCGCGTCCGTCTAATAATTCCGCCGTCCGCGTAGCCGAGCTCACTGTCAATAATTCTAAAATCTCACGGGCTAAAGATCTCTCCGGCGAGATCATAATATCAATGCCTAACTTCTTGCCCCAAGTCGGCGAGTCCGTGAACTCCAAATTTCTCACGCGAGAAATTACGCGCTTCACTCCTGCCCTGTGAGCTATCCAGCAAGATAGCATATTTACTTCATCTCTGTCAGTACACGCGAGCATTAAA
>JAFSNU010000211.1 GCA_017447325.1 Synergistaceae bacterium
AATTCAGCCGTAAGCTCGCCCGGATCCGCCGCGCGCTCGTCAGGAGCAACCGCCGCAACTCTGAACTCAGCGTCGCGCCGCACCGCAAAATTATCGTTCACTGCCGCAATGCCTAATAAATAAGGCGACGGCCAGTAAGGCCTCGTAACGCTGTTCACTATCCAGCGTCCTCCGTCCTCCATGACTTCAGCGCGTAAAGTGACGTTAATTAAAGTCTCAGCCTCCCAAACATCGCTAAGCTTAAATTTCTCAACCGCACGGCCTTTCGCGTCAAGCTCTTTCTCGCTGATCGTGTCGTCAAAGCCTTCGAACTTCTGCTCAGGATCGCCGAACTTGAAATCCTTCCATTTTGAAGATTTAGGCGTGAAGTTCGCAGCCCGCGCGTACAGTGACGTGCGGTACTTCAAGCCCGCGCCGTCAACTCCGAACAGCCATTTTGCGTAAATATCCGCTTTAAACTCATCGTCATGCTTTAAATATTCATTAGGCGAGTCAACTTTAACTTCAATGCGCGGCGGAGCAAAGTCCTCAACTTGAAAATTCATCTCAGCTATAGCGGCGTCCTCTTTGCCCGGCACGGCAAGATAAACATACCATGAACCGGTCAAAGCATTTGCCGGAAGCTTTAAGCTATAAACCGCGCTGCCTAAATCGTTTAATTTAACAGTCTCCTGCGAGACCTTACGCCCTAACGGATCTCTAACTATAAACAAGACAGGGAAAGCCTGAGGCACGCTGATATCATAATTTCTTAACACAGCTTTAAAATTAACTTCCTCGCCCGTCCTGTAAATATCACGCGGCGAGAATATCATCGCGTCATAGCCTGATTTAAGCCACGGCCTGCCCGCAGTGTCAAACGTCTCACGGCTCAATAAATCTCTGTTAAGCTGCACGTAAGTCAAGTCGCTGCCTTTAGAAATTACGGCTATCGACGGCTGTAAATTATCTTCCGTTCCCCATTCGGCCTTATTGTCATAGACAAACAAGCCCTGCGAGTCAGTCCTGCCCTCGGCTATGACTTGATTTGCGCCTGAATAAATTCTAACGGCTGCATCTGCAACAGGCTTTATAGCTGAAAGAGTGTTCGCCCAGATTAATAATCCGTCATTCCAAACTCTTGCAACCGCGCCCATATCGCTTAAATTAATAATCTGCTCGGCTTGATCCCAGTAGCCTTTCTCAGAATCTCTTACAGTTAATAAGAATAATCCGCGCTCTTTGCCGGCTAACTCTTCAAGCGACAAATTACGCTTCACTCTCTCGTTGAACGGCAAGGCTAAATTAATTTCTTTAGAGAATACGAGACGCGCTAAATTTTTCGGGAATTCGTCATATTCGCCGCGGACTACGTACGGGATATTATTTTCGTACAAACGCCACAGGTCAACCTGTAATTTTTTAACATTAACAAGCTCCAAAGGCACGAGGCCGTCGTTAATCGCCGCAAGATAAGTTCCCGAGGCCGTGAGCTCAACCTGCGAATCTAAATCCGGCATTATTACAGCCTGTTTAACGTCATTGCGCAGCACAAGCCCCGTCCTGCTCGGCAGACCGCGCTTCATGTTAATTACAAAACGATCTCTTGGCTTGAAGTCGCCGCGAATAAATAACATGTTATTCATCCAGCCGGACTCGATGCTGTAATTAACTTTCGGCTCAATATTAATAAAGTTCTTGACCTGCGCCGGATCGACGTCAAAGTTAAAATATGCGCGAATTAAATCCTCGCCGGGCTCTAAGTTAGTCAATAATAACACCGGGTCTATCGCTACAGTCCGGGCAAAGTCGCTCGCAAGGCCTGAGCCCTCGCTGTTAGAGCCGGACATTCCGGCAGCAATCTTGACGGTGAACTTGCGGCGTGACGCGCTGCGTGCAATCGGCACTGACAGCTGCACCGACTTGCTGGGCAGCGAACCCTCGATATTATAGCTGAGACTATTATTATTCTCATCTAACACCTGCAAATAGCCCTTTAATCTATTAGGATCAACGCGCGTGTTAAAGCTCAAATTAAAGTGCGCCCGTTCGTCGCGGCCTATAAATGCTTTAACGTCAGTCGCGGCCAGTCCTTCAGTGTAAAACTTAAAACTGCCAGGGCCTACTCTGCCGCCGCGTTTATCACGCAGGCCGTCCTTTAATTTTGCCTCGTAATTAACGCCCATTTTCAGCGGCGATAACAGTCTCACCGTGAAAGTGCGTTCATTAACCCATTTGCCCTCGCCCTCGATAGCCGGCTTGAACTCCAACGGGAAGTTATCGTTATATAAATCAATAGCTTTGCCCGCGTCCTTGCGATTAATCATCGGATTTCTGAACGTGATCCGGAAATTAACGTTGTCCGCGACGCTGCCCGTCGGAGTGAAGCTCTGCACGCCCTGAACGCTCGCCGCGTCAACCTGCGCTGTGAAAATAAGCATAAATAACAAGAACATAAGGGACGCCAGAAGCGCCCCGTATGCCCCAAAATTATTTTTAATTTTAATTTTGGTCATTATAAAAATCCTCCAACTCGTTAATTACGCTAACCTGCTAACCTAACGTGTCCCAGGACATAGTCTCCTCGTCGTGATACTCGCCGGACTGATAAAATACTTTCGGCACGCCCATTACAACAAGGCCGGACTTAGGATCAACGTAATATCTCTTCGCGTCCTCCGCCGGGTCCTCGCCGATAACAGTTCCGTCCGGAATAATATTATGGCCGTCGATAATCGCGCGTTTAATTCTGCAATTCTTGCCAATTACAACATCATGGCCGATAATACTTTCTTCAACAACGCTTCCCGCCTGAACTAAGCAATTACGCGACAAAACTGAACTCGTCACGCTTGCGCCGAATATCCTGCTGCCTTCGCTCAACATAACTCTATTAATCTTGCAGTCGTTGCCGTCGTCAGGATAGCAGTACGAGGGCGGATCACCGAACGATACCGTTCTAATAGGCCACATGGGATTATATAAAGTCATTTCAGACTCATGGCTGATTAACTCCATATGAGCCTGCCAGTAAGCCTGAAGCGTTCCGACGTCGCGCCAGTACGGCTTATCGTTGCGCCACTGATGCACAAGCTCGGCCTCGGCTGTCGGGTGGGGCAGAACGTTCGTCGAGAAGTCATAGGCGAACACGCGCATATTCTGAGCGACTAAGTCCGGAATAATATTTTTGCCGAAGTCATGGCTCGTCTCCTGTTCTGAGTCGGCCTGTAAGGCATCCTGCAAAACTTTGCGCTCGAAAATATAGTTACCCATAGACACATAGCAGAAGCCAGGCTTGCCCGGGATCTCCGGCGGGTTCTTCGGCTTCTCCATAAATTCAATAATTCTGCCGTTCGCATCTGTCTTAATGCAGCCGAATTGATTTGCCTCTTCAACCGGAACGACATTCGCCGCGATAGTCACGTCCGCGTGCTGCGCCATGTGCCACTCAAGCATTTGATTAACGTCCATCTTGTAAATATGATCTGCCGCAAATATGCAGACTCTATCCGCACGATAGCGCGAGATCAAATGCGAGGCCTGGAACACTGCGTCAGCCGTTCCCTGGAACCAATGCTCGCCGCTCCACATCTGAGCGGGAACTAACGTTACAAAGAAGTCGCGGCCTCTCATCGCTCCGCCGAACTGCCAGCCCCTTTCAATATGCTCGTTCAGCGACTGGCTCTTAAACTGCACTAACACATAAACAGCATAAATGCCGCTGTTAATTAAATTAGAGAGCGCGAAGTCGATAATACGATACTTAGCCGCGAAGTAAACTGCGGGCTTCGCTCTGTAGCGCGTCAAAGGCATCAAACGCTCGCCCTTGCCGCCGGCCAGAACTATGCCCAGAACTCTTCCGTGCTTGCCTACGTACATATTTAAAACTGCCTCCTTAACTTAAAATAATAAATTTATTAAATTTAATGCATTTATCTCAAGCCTAAATGCTTGCTCAAAAATTCCTCTAAAGCTCTATAAAAATCAAATCTATTTTCCTCATTCTGAAAGCCATGTCCCTCGTTGTCTTTAACTATATAAACGACTTCCTTGCCGGCCTTTCTAACAGCTTCAACTATCTGATCACTTTCAGCTTTATTAACTCTTGGATCGTTCGCGCCCTGTGCTACTAATAACGGGATTTTAATATTCTCAGCGTGAAACACCGGCGACACTGCCTCTAATAATTCTTTATCTTTAACCGGGTCGCCGATCTCTTCATATTCCATCTCGAGCATCGGCTTCCAATAAGCCGGTATGCTCTCCAACAGCGTAAATATATTCGACGGCCCTACATAGCTTATTGCGCACGCATATAAATCCGGAGTGAACGCAGCTCCGGCTAAAGCAGCGTAGCCTCCGTAGCTTCCGCCGTAAATCGCAATTCGTTTAGCGTCAGCTATGCCGCGGGCTATTGCCCATTTAACGCCGTCAGTCAAATCATCCTGCATACGTCTTCCCCATTGCTTAAAGCCGGCCTGTTGAAACGCCTTGCCGTAGCCCGTCGAACCTCTAAAGTTTACCTGCAAGACCGCCGCTCCTCTGTTAGCAATAAACTGCGCTTCAGAGTCAAAGCCCCACACGTCCCGCGCACTCGGCCCGCCGTGCGGAATTATTACAAGCGGCAAATTTTTAGCTTCAACTCCGACCGGCAAAGTCAAATAGCCGTGTATATCCTCGCTGTCCCTCGATTTAAAAGTTATCGGCTGCATCGCGGCCATCTGCTCCTCTTTCAGCCACGGCGAAAGCTCCGCAAGTTTATTTATCGAATTATCGCGCCTGTCATATAAATAATATGCGCCCCGGGTCTTATCACTGTAACTTCTGAGTATAACAATACGCTCGGCGTCATCCATGTCAGTCACGGCGACCTCATGCTCAGGGAAAAATTTTTCGAGCTCTCTTTGCAGTTCAGCGCGATTATCGTCAAAGAAATAATAATGGCCTTTGTCAGTTGTATAAGTCACGCCGGTAATAACCTTGCGCTTTTTAGAACTTAATATCCCGCCTAAATCAACTTCAGGATGCTCAAATACTAAATCTAAAATTTTATTTGAATCCGGATTGAAAGTATATAATGCCGACTTGTCGCGCGATAAATTGCTCTCGACGTACATTAATTTATTATCATAATCGAACATCAACGGCACAAAAGTTTCTTTAAAGTTAGTTGTGATTAGCTCGTGAAAGTCCTCGCTCTCGTCAGCTTTATATAATAAAGTCTCGTTCACGCCGTCGGTCGCGACAGCCG
>JAFSNU010000003.1 GCA_017447325.1 Synergistaceae bacterium
TTAAATTTTTATTATTATTTTTATTATAATTATTTAAATTTAAATCGCGCGGCCAAGGCGTGTAAAGCTCTTGACCGGCAAAAATTTTTGTCCCGGGCTCTTTAACTTTCTTCGCGTCAAGCCTGACCTCGCCCTTTCTTAAAGCTTTCATGATTAAAGACAACGGCAGCTCCGGCCAGATAGATTTAATAGCGTGGTCTATCCGCCGCCCGTCATGATCTCTATCTAAAATTATTGAGTATCCCATTTATAATTTATAATTTATAAAATTAAAAATTTAATTTAATCTGCTGAGTGAGCGGAGCATCGTCCGATAATCTTTCGTTTTGCAATTTCTGCAAATCCTGTAAATTCTGCGAACTTTGCTCTGGCTTGCTCTCGTCCTCAGGCTGACGTGACACGCCGCGCCAAAATCTCCGGTCAAATAACGGCAAGTGTTCTGTGAAATCTTGATTTGAATCAAGTCCGTCAATTTTATTTTTCCAGCAAAATATTTCAAAGTCAGTATTGTCTGCCGCTGAGACTATAATAGCCTCAGGAATTGCGGGCGTGACCGGCGAACCGTACTCGCGCTTGCCGTGATGGCTTAATATAATATGCTCGAGTGCGAGAGCTAAAGTCTCGTCAAAGCGTCCGTTTTCGATCTCTTCGTCCAAAATTTTTGCGAGCTTGTGATAGCCCATTGTGATATGGCCAAGCACATTGCCCGGCGCAAGCATCCGAGGCACCGGGTCCCATGCGTACGCGTCTATCTTGCCCAAGTCATGCAATAAAGCTCCGGCTATAACTAAATCAGTATTAATATTTAATTTATTATTTAAATAAAATTTTGCGGTGTTAAAAGCGTTCTCAGCGACCGCAAGCGAATGCTCTAAAAGGCCGCCTGAATACGCGTGATGAACGACCGGCGCGCCCGGGCATGATTTAAAATCTTCCCATAAATTAAATTTATCATCAAAAAATATTTTATTTAATAAAGATTTAACCGGCTCGTTAGTTTGCGCTAATAAATTTTTAAATCTCGCTTCAAGTTCTTCGTCCGGGATCGGCGAGTGCTGCATGAAGCTCTGCGGCGGATATTTTTTCTGATCTACATAATATATATCAGTAAAAGTATATTGCATTTGATCGCGGTACTCGGTGATTTTGCCCTGAAGTCCGACGGTCGAACTCTCGAACTTTAGACCAAGCTCTTTTATATTCTCAGGATTAATCGGCACGCGCTGCGCATCTCTTAAATCCCACCAGACCGCGTTGCTCCAAATTTTCCCGTCGAGCTCACCCGTCCCGTCAACGATAAAAATATCCCAAAAAGTTCTGTCGTTTTTATCTTTGCGCTTGTTTAATCTCGTCACGACGCCTAAAACGTTAAACGACGCGTCAACTCCGAGCTGCCTTACTTGTTTAATATTTAAATTTTTATTTGCCATGAAAATTTTTACTCCGCCTTATTGTTTAAACTTGAATTTAATTTTATAATTTTAGCATAATTAATTTTATTAGGAGGTTGTTTTGTCATGCACAAGTTTTTAAGCTTAGTGTTAGTTATCGCGTTATTGGCAGTCTCGTCGGCGGCTTTCGCTCACGGCGCTGAGAAGGCTGACAAGGCAGGAATTTTGGTCGTCTCGTTCGGAACGTCAATGCCTCAGGCTCGCAAGGCAATCGATAATCTTGTTAATGCTGCTAAGAATGCTTTTCCTGAGATTGAAGTGCGTTTAGCTTTTACATCTAACATCATCCGCAATAAGTTAGCACGCGAGCGCGGCGAAATTATCGACACGCCCGTTCAGGCTCTTGCGAAGATGAACGACGAGGGCTTTACTCACGTTTACGTCATGCCCACGCATATTATCCCCGGCACTGAGTACGACGAGATTAAAAACGTTGTCGAGGCGTTTAATTCGCTCAAGGGCAAATACGGCTTTAAGAAATTAGCTTTAGGCTCGCCGTATTTAAATAGCAGCGAAGACTGCGCGACCATGGCGAGAATTTTATTCGCGAGATTTGCAAATCAGTTAAAGAACAAGAACACCGGCATCGTGTTAATGGGACACGGAACTCCTGAACACATCGCCAACGCTCTTTATAGCTTATTGCAGATCGAGCTCGACAAAATTTCCTACGGCAGATTCTTTGTCGGAACTGTCGAGGCCACGCCGCAGATCAGCGAAGTTATTGCGAAGTTAAAGCGCAACAAGAAAGTGAACAAGCTTGTATTATCTCCGTTCATGATCGTTGCCGGCGACCACGCGAACAACGATTTAGCAGGAGCTGACGACGACGAGTCCTGGCTTAATATCTTAAAGAAGTCCGGCTACAAAAATATTTCGACTTACTTAGTCGGAATGGGCGAGGACCCGGCAATCGCACGCGGCTTCGTCGAGAAAATTCGTGAAATGATGAAGTAATTTAAAATTAATTTAATTTAAAATTTAAAAATTTTTAAGAGAGCCTTGGGCAAATTTAAAATTGCTCAGGGCTCTTAAATTTTATTTAAAAAATTATGCTATAATGCAAAAGATTTAAATAAATAAAATTTTATTTATTTCTAAAATATTTTATTAAAAATTTTATTAAAGGAGAGTTTAGGTTTTATGGCAACAAGAAGAGAGCCGCGTTTCAAGTTATGCCGTCATTTGGGCGTCAACGTGTGCGGTCATCCCAAAGCGCTTAAGCGCGTCGACCCCAAGAAGTCCGCAGGCGCAGGACGCAGCGGACAGAAAGTATCACAGTACGGACTTCAGCTGTTAGAGAAGCAGAAGATCAAGGCGTACTACGGCATATTTGAACGTCAGTTTGCACGTTATTTTGACCTCGCAAAGAAAAGCTCAGAGATGACCGGCGTTGCCTTGCTTAAGTATCTTGAGTGCAGACTTGACAATATTGTTTATCGCAGCGGATTTGCGAGATCGATTCGTCAGGCGCGTCAGATGGTGAGCCACGGTCATATCTTAGTCAACGGCAAGAAGCTTGACATCCCGTCATACGGCGTGAAAGTCGGCGATGTCGTCTCGCTGAAAGAAAATTCCCGCGCTAATACGCACTTCCAGGACAACTTCCAGGGCTTGGTCTCGTTTAACGTCCCGTATATCGAGAAAAATAAAGATCAGTTCACGGCGAAGTTAATCCGCGAGCCCATGCGCGACGAGCTGCCGATCGAAGTCAACGAAATACTTGCGGTCGAGTTGTACTCGAAATAATTAAAATTTTATTAAGCTTTAAGATTTTTAAGATTTAAGATTTAAAAATTAGTTAAAACTCTTATCGAGAGAGGTGGAGGGACTGGCCCTGTGAAGCCCGGCAACCTGTAAAATTAAAAATTTTAATTTAGCAGGTGCCAATACCAGCAGCATTTATTAATTTATTATTAAGTAAACGCTGGATGATGAGAGCAAGAGAGAGAAATTAAAAATTTAACGCTCTTTCCTTGCGTGTAAGTCATGCAGCGAGGCAAGAGCGTTTTTATTTGCGCAAAAATAATTATTTAAAAATTTATTAAAAAAATTATTTAAAGGAGATTGAAAAATGGCAGATAATTTTATTTTTTCATCTGAATCAGTTACAGAAGGACACCCGGACAAGGTCGCGGATCAAATTTCTGACGGCGTGCTTGACGCAATTTTAAAGGACGATCCTGAAGGCCGCGTTGCGTGCGAAGTTTTATGCACGACCGGTCTCGTGATGGTCTCGGGCGAGATTACGACCAAAACTTACGTTGATATTCCCAAAATCGCGCGTGAGATAGTTCAAGATATCGGCTACACGCGCGCTAAATACGGCTTCGACGGCGAGACTTGCGCAGTCTTGACGGCTATTGACGAGCAGTCCGGAGATATAGCGCAGGGCGTTGATAACGCAATAGAAGTTAGAGATAAAAAATTAAGCGAAGAAGAGATCGCGAGGACAGGCGCGGGAGATCAGGGAATGATGTTCGGCTATGCGTGCAACGAGACGAAAGAATTTATGCCCATGCCGATTGCTCTTGCTCATGCGCTTTCACGTCAATTAACAAAAGTTCGCAAGGACGGCACGTTAAGTTATTTAAGGCCGGACGGCAAGACGCAGGTCTCGTTAAGATATGAAAATCGCAAGGCCGTTCATGCCGACACGATAGTTGTCTCAGCGCAGCATCATCCTGAAGCAAACTTGAAAGATATTCGCGCTGATATAATCGAGCATGTTATTAATCCGATTGTTCCGGCTTATTTAATGGATTCGGACACGAGAATTTTTGTTAATCCTACAGGAAGATTTGTCAAGGGCGGGCCCATGGCCGACACTGGATTAACCGGCCGCAAGATTATCGTTGACACATACGGCGGATGGGTTCCGCACGGCGGCGGAGCATTCAGCGGCAAAGACCCGACGAAGGTTGACAGAAGCGGCGCATACATGACGCGTTACGCTGCTAAAAATATCGTCGCGGCGGGATTAGCTGACGAGTGCCAGATTCAAGTTGCTTATGCAATAGGTGTTGCCGAGCCGGTGTCGCTTAACGTAAACACATTCGGCACTGCAAAGATTGAAGAGGCAAAGATCGTTGAATTGCTGCGCGAGTATTTTGATTTCAGACCGGCGGCGATTATTCGCGATTTAGATTTACGCAAGCCGCAGTATAAAGCTTTAGCAGCTTACGGTCACATGGGACGCATTGACCTGCCTGTGCTGCCCGGCTGGGAAAAGACAGACAGAGCCGAGGCATTACGCAAGGCCGCAGGGCTTTAAGCTCAAGAATTAAAAACTAACACCCCTCCGACCTCTGACGAGGCCACCTCCCCTTACAGGAGAGGCAAGATTGTTAGAGCGGCATACTCTCGTCGCCCCTGCTAAGGGGAGATGTCACGCAGTGACAGAGGGGTGAAAGTCACTAGGCTTGCTTGTTATAATAAAATAAATTTTAAAATTATAATTATATTTATAATAAAGAAAGGAATTTTGAAAATGGAGATTACGAAACAGACAACGATGGGCGAGATGCTGAACTATGACATGGGAATAGCCGGAGTATTAATGAACGCGGGCATGCACTGCGTGGGCTGCCCGAGCTCGATCGGCGAGTCGCTTGAAGAGGCTTGCATGGTTCACGGCCTCGACGCTGACGAAGTCTATAGCGATATTCAGTCGTATTTATCTAGTAAATAATTTTAATAATTTAATTAATTTAAAAATTTTTGGAAAGGCGGCGGGCATATGCAGTTAATAACAAGTCACTTGAACACGGATTTTGATTCGCTTGCGTGCATGATTGCGGCGCAAAAGTTGTATCCTGACGCTGTAATATGTCCGCCTGGCGCAATGAGCCGCAAGGTGCGGGACTTCATGGTTCATAACGGCCATAATTGGAAGTTATTAAAGCCTAAGAAAATTCCGTTGGATCAAATTACTTTAATGATAGTTGTTGACACTCGCTCGCGTCAGCGCATCGGACCTTTCGCCGCGCTTGCGGGACGTCAGGACGTGAAAGTGCATATATACGATCATCATCCGGCGACGATAAA
>JAFSNU010000212.1 GCA_017447325.1 Synergistaceae bacterium
AATTTAAAATTAAATTTTAAAAATTTCTTGCCCGCCCCTTGCGAATTTAAAATTAAAATTTAAAAATTTCTTGCTCGCGTCCCGCAAAATTAAAATTAAATTTAAAAATTAATTATGCTTGCGTCTTGCGAAATTAAAATTAAATTTTAAAAATTTCTTGCTCGCGTCTCGCGAATTTAAATTTAAAATTTAAAAATTTCTTGCTCGCGTCTTGCAAAATTAAAATTAAATTTTAAAAATTTCTTGCTCGCGTCTCGCGAATTAAAATTTAAATCTTAAAACTAATTCTGCTCGTTCCAAAGGCCTTTGTTATTCTCGCGGGCCTCGCGCTGGAACTTCAAAAACATTTCGGCATAACGCACGTTCGGCTGAATGGTCATTACCTGAGCATAGCCGCCTAATAATAATTTTGCGTTGAACATCTTTGCTCTAATTGCCTTCTCGTTGTCTAAATCTTTCTCGCTCGGCTCTGACGTCCAGATATAAGCTAACAGTCTGTCGTAACGGTCGCGCGCGCCGACGTCCGTCTGAATCCAAACGACTCTGTCAGTTAAATTTTCTTTCGTAAAGTTGCTGGCCTCTTTGCCGTAATATTCCGGAGCCTTGCTTGGATGAACGGTCTCAGGAGTGTTAGCGCCTATAAAGCGCACGCGCTCGTCCTTATAAATTTTTCCGTCGTCAAGCATGAAAATTATAACGGCAGTGTCGCCGTCAACGACGCGCTTAATCCTCGCCTTATAGACAGTATTCGGCTGAACGTTGAGAGGAACGGCCAAGCGTTTAAGATCAGCGTCTTTCGTCTTCTTGTGATAATGATACTTGCCGGTCTTCGCGTCGTAATGCCCGCCGTACTCGTCGAGCTTGCCCGGGTGCGCATAAACGCCAGTTACTGCGAATAAAACTAATAACAAAGCATAACAAAGTTTCTTGAGCATAATTAAAACTCCTTTAAATTATAAAATTTAATAAATAATAAAATTTAAATTAAATTTAATTATATAATACTTTTACTTTTCAACATGTCTCAAAAATAAAATTGCTCCCGTGCTTAAATAACACGAGAGCGTGAATATTAAATTATAAAATTAAATTAATTTGCGTTCATTAAAAACTTCGTGGCAATTTTAAAGCCGATATAAGGCGCGATACGCAGATAATTTTTTAAATTAAACTAAAAATTTTATAAATTATAAAGTCCTGCCGAAAAATTCTTTCAGCTTCGCAACTTCCTGCTCTACGAACTCCGGCTTGTAATAAGTCTGAATGTGAGTTGCGCCCGGGATTAAATATAATTCTTTGTCGCTTGTGCCGGCGGCCTTCTCGACCGCGTCTTCGGACATGTATAACGAATCAGCTATGCTGCCCGCCATCATTAATAACGGCATATCAATTAATTTTATATTATCAGCAGCGTCCCACGTCATTAATTCCATAAGGCTTGACTGCACGAACTCGAAAGTTGAATTAGGATGTCTGTGAGTTCTGCCGTAATAAAGCATGCCCTCGCGGTATAAATCATTTGTAATTTTATTAATTGCCTCGTCTGTAAGCGCGTCAAAGTCAACGGTGCCGGCCGGGGCAAGCTCGCCTGTCTCGATATAATTAGCTCTCGCAAGAGCAGCGTTCTTTAATCTCGAGTTAATATCTTTAATCTGCGTGCTCATGTAACCCTCGCGGCGGACGCGTCCCGTGTTGAACATGCTCAAAGTTGCTGCGGCTTTAGCGCGCTTCTCTGACTTAGCAGCGTTTATAGTGTAACCTCCGCCTCCGCAGATTCCCAACATTCCGATTCGATTCTTGTCAACGCCCGGGTACTGGCTTAATAAGTCAACCATGCCATGAATATCTTCTGTTCTGAAGAACGGCATGTCCAAATGTCTTGGAGAGCCGCCGCTCTCGCCTTGAAACGCCGCATCCGCAGCTATAGTTATATAGCCGAGCTCCGCCAGTTTCTGCGCGAATAATCCAGCGACCTGCTCTTTAACTCCGCCGTTGGGATGTGCAACTGTTACAGCCGGATAACTTTTCGACGCGTCATAGCCGACCGGGGTGTAAACGTTCGCCGCGATTTTAATTCCGTTTAACTCGTAAGAGATCGGATGAATATTAACTTGGCCTTTAATATTTTCGCTTATTGCGCCTTCATAGACTAAGCCCCAAGGGTTCGCGTTATGCGTCTTTGGCTGTCTCTCGCTGAAACCCTTGACCGGCGAGATATTAACGTCAGCGAACGCCGCGCTTGACATAAAAATAAATAAAAACACGCAAGTTAAAACTAAAAATTTCATAATAGCAACGCCTCGCTTTTAAAAATTTTATTTAATATAAATTACGATAGCGGCTATCGGTCAAGTTTTTAATTTAAATTTAATTTAATTTGCAGTTACACGGAATTAAATTGCTTATATATTCAGTCTCGCCGTTTAAAACTTGATCATAAAATTTTTGTTTATTGTCTATATAATTAATCGAGTCTTGAAGCATTTTAATTTTATTTAAAAGCTCGGCGCGTTTATTGTTTAAAATTTCTTTGCGTTGATTTATAGTTTTAACGCCCTGAAGGCACAGAGCCGTGTAATCTTTCATCTCGTTAATTCCCATGCCGCATTTCTTTAAACACGCGAGGCTTTTAATCCAAGCTATGTCGCGCTCGTCGAAAACTCTGCAATTATTTTTATCTCGCTTGACGTTCGGCACAAGGCCTATATTGCAGTAAAATTTTAAGCCCTGATAAGTCATTCCCGTTTGCTCGCAAACTTGCATCCAACCTTACAGCCCATTCAGGGCTGTAGATCCTCATACTGTAGAGCATAATTAACACCAACTTTATTTAAATATTAAAAAACTTTATATTGACAGATAGTTACAACCGGCTGATAAAATTTTAGCATAATAATTTTTATTTGTTTGGAGTGATTTATAATATGAAGAAGTTTGCTGCTGTATTATTGTTTGCTTTGCTTGCAGGATGCGCACAGGCCGAGCCGTTAGTTATTAAAGCGCAGGGCGTGTTCTCGTCAGGCGGAGTTGTGACTGAGCCATTGCCCGGCGAGTTTAATGTGAGTGACAACTGGCTTGATTATTCACGCAAAGGCAACACGGCTCATGTCGATCACGCGAATACTTTTTACCAAATTCCTGAAGGCGAGAATAAAACGCCTATAGTTTATCTTCACGGCTACGGCCAGACACGCACCGGCTGGCAGAGTACGCCTGACATGCGCGAGGGCTGGAGCGATATATTTTTGCGCAAGGGACGCGCGGCGTTCTTAGTCGATCAGCCGAGAAGAGGCGCTGCCGGCAGCACTGTTAAAGTTGTTAATAACGAGCTTGATACTCGTGACGGCGGCAAAGAATTTAACCCGGGCGATCAAGCTTGGTACACGCATTTTAGAATCGGACGCGGCACGCCTAATAGATACGAAGGCAGCCAGTTCCCAGCCGGCGAAGATGCGTTAAATCAGTTTTTATGTCAGATGACAGTTAATACAGGCGACTATGATGTAAGTGTCATGGGCAAAGCTTTAAGCGAAGTATTAAAAGATGTACGCAAGATGACCGGCAAGAAAGTTATTTATTTAACGCACTCGCAGGGCGGACGCGTGGGCTGGCAGACTGACGCTGAGAACATCGCGGCAATAGTTGCAATCGAGCCTGGCTTTGCGCCGGAAGTCGGCAGCGAGAATTATAAAAAATTTGTAAACGCTAAAATTCCCATGATATTTTATTTTGGAGATTATATATTAAACGGCCCTGAAGATATTAAGAGCACGGGATTTTGGAAGAGCGTTTTAGACCAGTGCAAAGATTTTGCCGAGCATTATAATAAAGACGTCGGCGATGCAAATCTTGCAAGCGTAATTTATTTGCCGGATATAAATATAACAGGCAACAGCCATTTTATGTTTCAGGAGCTTAATAATAAAGAAATTGCCGAGCATATAGAGGCTTGGCTTGAATCGAAAGGACTTTAATAATCATGCGCAAAATATTTTTGAGTTTATTATTTATTTTATTAATTGCAAGCTGTGCGCAGGCGGAAATAATTTCCGGGCCCGATGTTGCTGTCGCTGAGACGAAAGCCGGCAAAGTTCAGGGATATATACATGACGGAATTTTCACGTATCTCGGCGTTAAGTATGCAGAGGCTGAAAAATTTATGCCGCCGGTTAAATTAAAATCATGGTACGGAGTGAAGCTCGCCGTGACTTACGGAGCGGTCTCGCCGCAGGGCATTACGCAGCAGGAAGATATGTTCGCGGCTCACTGGTACTGGCCTTACTGGCAGACACGCAATTATCAGCAGGATAATAATTGCTTGAATTTAAATATTTGGACCCCGGGGCTTGATGATAAAAAGCGGCCCGTTATGGTATGGCTTCACGGCGGCGGTTTCTCAGCCGGAGCGTCTGCTGTCGAAGATATTTATAACGGCGAGAATTTAAGCCGCAAGGGCGACGCTGTTATAGTCTCAATAAATCACAGGCTTAATATATACGGCTTTTTAGATCTGTCGGCTTACGGCGAAGAGTATAAATATTCAGGCAATTTAGGCGTTATGGATTTAGTCTTCGCGCTTGAATGGGTGAAAGAAAATATAAAATCTTTCGGCGGAGACCCGGACAATATAACTTTGTTCGGACAGTCCGGCGGCGGCGCAAAAATTTTAGCTTTAATGGAGACTCCGGCGGCTAAAAATTTATTTAATAAAGCTATAATTCAGAGCGGCGCAGTTGACTTAATGGGCATAACTCTTCCGGATCAAAGCACGAGCCGGAGAATTGCCGAGCTTACTCTTAAAAATTTAAATTTAAATAAATCTGAAGTGTCGCGCTTGAAAGAAATTGATTATAAAGATTTAATCGCGGCTGGTAATAATGCAATGGCTCAGGCTGTGAAAGAAGGCCATAAAATTTTATCGTGGTCGCCTGTTAAAGACGGCGATTATATTCCTGACGATCCTGTCGCCGGCAAAGACGCGTTTAAACACGCTAAAGATATTCCGGTTTTAATCGGCTCATGTTTAAACGAATGGGTGACAGTGCCGTTATTTGCTGATATGGAAAGAACACAGCGCGATAATAAAAATTTCTGGAGCGAAGATAAAGCTAAAGCTAAGCTTAAAGAAAAATACGGCGATAAGGCAGAGCTGATAGCTCAGGAATTTTTAAAGGCTTATCCGTATAAGAAATTTGCCGATGCGCTTTATGTTGACACGAGATTAAGAACCGGAGCGTTAAAGACTCTTAATGTTAAAGCAAGTCAAAACGGCGCAAAAGTTTACGCGTATGTCTTCACGTGGGAGACTCCGGTCATGGGCGGCTATGCAATGGCCTATCACTGTTCTGAACTTCCGTTTGTGTTTAACAACGTGAATGCCACAGCTGAGACTGTTACAGGCGGCGGCGCAAGAGCTCAGGCCTTGGCCGATAAGATCAGTCAAGTCTGGATAAATTTCGCTCGGACGGGCGAGCCGGGCTGGGAAGCTTACACGCTTGACAACGGCGCAACGATGCTTTTAGACGATGAGTTCAGACTTGTATATAATCACGACAAAGAATTATTAAATTTATTAAAATAATTTAAATTAATAAAGCTCTCGTTTTTAAATTAAATTTTAAAATTTAAAACGGGAGCTTAAATTTAAATTTTAATTCAAAATTTTTTGAACTTAATTAATTTATAAATAAAAATTAAAAAATTCTAAAATATATTCGCCGAATAAAAACGTTAAGAAACATCCGGCTGCAAGAAACGGCACTAAAGGCAGAGTGTCGCCGCGCCCGAATTTGACTTTGCCTAAAATTAATAAAATTATCGCGGCCAAGCCTCCAAGCATGAAGCCGAAATAAATTGCGATTAAAATAAATTTAAAGCCGAGTACGCAGCCCATGCCGGCCATGAACACAGCGTCGCCCCAGCCCATGCCGCCGCGCGTGATTAAAATTATTAACGCGAAGACAGCCCAGCCCGTGAACGCGCCCAATGCTCCGTCCCACAAAAAATTTAAGCCTAAACTAAATCTTATAGCAAGACCTAACGCGCCCGTTATTAAAGCAAATAAATCGAACACGTCGCCGGTCTCGTAATCTGTTAATGCGCTTATAAATGCTCCGTAAAAGCCTGTCAAGCTCAACGCGAGAAGTTTTAAATCAAAATAAAATTTATATGCAAGCAAAGCCGAGCCTAAAGCGCATAAAACTTCAGCTATTAAATATCTCGACGAAATTTTTGCGCCGCAAGTCCTGCATCTGCCTTTATAAAATATTTTTATAAATATAAATGAAAAGACTGGAATTAATTCTAAAGGCGTTAACACTCGTCCGCATGAAAAACATTTTGACCGTTCGCGTCCCCACCATTTTAAATTTCTCACGCTTCGATAGGCAACTGCATTTAAAAATGATCCCATGCACGCGCCGAGCAACGCAAATAAAATTATTAAAAAATTCTGCCGCATGATTTTAATTTAAAATTTAATTTATTTAAAAGTCTGCGACGCTGGCACGCGCCGAGCAACGCAAATAAAATTATCAAAAAATTTTGCCGCATAAATTTTAAAAATTTTAAACAAAAAATTTGCGGCGCTTAACCTGCACCGCAATTTGAAATTAAAATTAATTAACGTCTGCCGCTCTTGTCGCCGTAAACTGACTGGCCGTATGAAACGGTCTTGCGCTGCTGCGCCTGCATTGCCGCGACAGTCGCCTTCATCTTCTCGATTGAGCCTTCGAACTCTTTCGCGAGCTTTTGTCTCTCGTCTTCCTGCTTAAAGCCTGACGAGTCGATATCGATCTTGTCGCGGTTCAAATATCCAAGCTCGACCAAGCTCTCTAAGTCTCTCACATCCGCGCCTAATTTCTCGGATAAATCTTCGACGTTAAATTTTGCCCTCGGGTTGTCGCGCAGATAATTTCTAACGTCTGAATATAAATCGTCGAGACGCCTTGCGCAGTCCGGGCAAACTTTCTTTGCGAACGTAACGTTATTGTAAAGCTTCCTGCATAATTTGCATGTTACTAAAG
>JAFSNU010000213.1 GCA_017447325.1 Synergistaceae bacterium
GCGTTTAAATTTGACGAGCGCAAAGTTTTATTCTCAAGATTTGCGGACGCTATAAGCAGCTTGAGCGGCAAAGATTTTAAGCCTGAGATTATAGATTTATTAAATTAAAATTAAAAATGATCGACTCGCATTGTCATCCAAATTCAAAAGAGCTTGAGCTGAACGCGGCTGAAATTATAGAACGCGCTTATAGTGCTGGAGTTGAAAGTTTTATGATAGTCGGCTGCGATTTAGACGATAGTTTTAAAGCGTTAAGCATGGCGAATAATTTTAAAAATTATAATGCTTATGCTGCTGTAGGAATTCATCCGCATGAAGCTAAAATTTATGCGGATAATTTAGATTTTTATCTTGACAAGTTAGAAGCTATGACGCTTGATAATAGAGTTTTGGCTTGGGGCGAGATCGGCCTTGATTATTATTATGATATATCGCCACGCGAAACTCAGCAAAAAATTTTTATAGCGCAGCTTGAGCGGGCTGTGAAATTAAATTTGCCTGTTATATTGCATATTCGTGACGCAATGGACGACGCGCTTGCTATATTAAATGATTATTATAAAAATTTAAAATTATTATTTCACTGTTATGCCGGCGGCTTGAAATATCTTGAAAGAGTTTTAGCCATGGGCGGGCTGTGCGCGTTGGGCGGAGCTGTGACTTGGAAGAAGAGCGACGAGCTGCGGGAAGTTGCGAAAATAATAAATCTTGATAAATTATTGCTTGAGACTGACTGTCCGTACATGACGCCCGCGCCGTTTCGAGGAAAAATTAACGAGCCTTGTTATATAAAATATGTTTATGAATTAATAGCTAATATAAAAAATTTAGAATTTAGCGAGCTTGAAGATAGAATTAAAAATAATTATAAAAAATTTTTTGAGATTAAATAATTAAATAAAAATGTTTGAATTTAAATTAGAAAAAGTTTGCGGGAGAGCGAGAGCCGGAGAATTTATAACGCCGCATGGAATTATAAAGACGCCGGTGTTTATGCCGGTCGGAACTCAGGCAAGCGTTAAAGCAATGTCGCCGGACGAGCTTGTTGAAATAAATTCGCAGATAATTTTAGGCAATACTTATCACTTGTATTTGCGCCCGGGCGATGAGTTAATAGCCGAAGCCGGAGGCCTGCATAAATTTATGAACTGGAAGCGGCCTATATTAACTGACAGCGGCGGCTTTCAAGTTTTCTCGCTTGCAAAATTAAATAAAATCACGGACGAGGGCGTTAGCTGCCGTTCGCATATTGACGGCTCTGAACATTTTATGTCGCCGGAGTGGTCGATGAAAGTTCAGGAAAATTTGGGCAGTGATATAGCGATGTGTTTTGACCAGTGCGGAGCGTATCCTGCAACGCATGAGCGTGCAAGCGAAGAGTTGCGCCGCACGAGCTTGTGGGCTGAACGCTGCAAAAATTCGCACAAGCGCGAAGATCAAGCGTTATTTGGAATAGTTCAGGGATCGTTTTATGAAGATTTGAGATTAAAAAGCGCGAAAGAAATTATAGATTTGGATTTTAACGGCTATGGAATAGGCGGGCTGTCTGTCGGAGAACCCAGAGAGACTATGTATAAAATGCTTGATGTTTTAAGTCCCGTGATGCCTGAGCATAAGCCAAGATATTTAATGGGCGTCGGGTATCCGGTTGATATAGTTGAAGGGATAGCGCGGGGGATTGACATGTTTGACTGCGTCATGCCGACACGCAACGGCCGCAACGGAACTTTGTTCACGTCGTTCGGCAGAGTTAATATTAAAGCTAATAAATACGCGCGTGATTTTACGCCTGTAGATCCTGAATGCGGCTGTTATTTATGCAGAAATTTCACGCGGGCTTATTTAAGACATTTATATCAAGCCGGAGAAATTTTAGCGGCGAGATTATGCACTTGGCATAATTTATATTTTACTGTCAAGCTCGCCGAACGCGCCCGCGAAGCTATTATAAATAATAAATTTGAAGAGTTTAGAGAAAATTTTTACGCAAAATTTAAAGATGAGCGAGCTTAAAATAAATACTTTTAAACATAAAATAAATTATTTAGAGCCTGAGCCTGAAATTTTAGAGCAAGCTGCGAAGATTATAAAGCGCGGCGGGCTTGTCGCGTTCCCGACTGAAACTGTATATGGCCTTGGAGCGGACGCGCTTAATGCTCAAGCTGTTAAAAAAATTTATGAGGCTAAGGGCAGGCCGTCTAATAATCCGTTAATTTTGCATATAAATAATTTAGCTCAGGCTGAAAAATTAGTTTATCTTGATGACAGGGCTGAGTTATTAATGCGCGAATTTTGGCCCGGGCCGATAACTTTTGTATTAAAGGCTAAAGATATAATCCCGTTGGAGACGCGCGGCGGACTTGACACGGCAGCTTTGAGAATGCCTGATAATAAAATTGCAGCTAAATTAATTGAATTTGCAGACACGCCTATTGCTGCGCCCAGTGCGAACACGAGCGGCCGGCCAAGCCCGACTGACTTTGAAGCAGTTAATCATGACATGGACGGTAGGATCGACATGATTTTATATAGCAATAATTTAAATAAAAATATTGGGATAGAGTCGACTGTGATAGATATTAGCGAAGCTCAGCCGTTGTTATTAAGAGCCGGCGGCACGGCTAAAGAGCTTATAGATAAAGTTTTGATGAAAAATTTTAATTTAAAGCTTGCCCAGCCGGATGAGCAAAGCAAGCGCAGGTCGCCGGGCACGCGCTATAGACATTACGCGCCGATAATTCCCGTAAAAATCTGTTATTTTAAGGATAATAATTTTATAAATTTGCAAGATAATAACGAGTGGGGTTTTATTGGCTTACATGAGCCGGATAAAAATTTTAATTTTAAGAAAATTTTAATATTTAGCTCGCTTGAGGATTATGCGCGTGAATTATTTAAAAGCTTTAGAGATTTAGAGGCTGAGAATTTGCAGGGAATTATAGCTGAATTGCCGGAGGATGAGTCCGGTGTCGGGCTTGGACTTCGCGACAGAATTTTAAGAGCGGCGGGCGCATTATAGATTTATAGTTTAAAATAAAATAAAATTTAAAATAAATTTAAAAATAAATAAGGAGGCAAATATATGCGTTGGATTATTTTAGCGTTGTCAGTAGGCGCTGCCACAATGTCCATCATGCATGGGATTTTAATAATTCTTGGAATTTTTAATCCGCCGGAGGTCGCTGCCTGGAGCGCGGTTATTCCTCAGACAGTTTTAAAAAGTCTGCCGATTGTCTCGGCTTTTGCGGCTTTGATAGGCGGCGTTATCGCGTTCAGCGGGAGCAAGATCGGTGCGCTGTTTTTGCTGATTGCCACCGCGTTATGCGCCTTTGCCCCGCGCGATATTTGGATTTACGGCGTCATGTATTTTATCTCGATGATATTATGCGTGTTTATTAAAAAACGTTATGATAATCAAGATTATTATGATTATGATTTCGAAGATTTTGAAAATATCGAGCGGGATAATGATTATGGCGACAACGGCTATGAGGCTTATGCTTCGCGCAGTAATAATTTAAGGCGCGGCGGAAATTATAATAATAATTATGATGATTATGAATATGAAGACGAGCGCGTGAACTCGCGGAGCCGCGGGCGTGAACGAGAACGCGGGCGTCAAGATTTAGATTTAAATTTAAATTTAAAAGATGAAGCACGGGGCGGCGGCGAAGAGTACGAGACTCGTGGAACGCCTTTGCGCAGTGATAATTTAAATAATAATATTAAGAATGATGATGAGATAGAAATTCCTGAAAGCGTTTTGCCGAGACGGCGGGCGTTTAAGACTTGCCCCAAGTGCGGCGAGACCGTTAGCACTGAGGCGAGCGTCTGTCCGACTTGCGGCGAGCTTTTGCACGTGCCGGAGTACGCGAAGCGCGACAAGGAGCTTGATAAATCTCATAATATTATTAATTTAGATATTAAAAATTTAGATAATGACAAGCAAGGTATTAAGCAAGAAGTTAAGCAGGAAATAAAATCAGAAAGCAGAGATGACGACATGGAAGGCGTTGTTCGTTTAGAGCCGACGGCTGCTCATAAAGTCTTTGTCAGTCCGAGGCATGAGGAAGACGATATACCCAGAAGACCGGTTAATTTTGAGAACACGAGGCGCACGAGCATTGATATTAATCCTGACAAGTCCTATCAGGAGTTTGGTCAGTACGCGCGGAGCAGACGCAAGCGCGGGCGCGGCAAGTCGTTAGGGCGTAAAATTTTAGGATTTTTGTTATTGTTTGCAGCTGTCGGAGGTTCGTTATGGTTCTTGCTTGGGCTTCGCAAACTGCCTAAGGGAGAGACGCCGCCGAATGTTGCGCCGATCAATACGCGTCAGGAGCGCGAGGAACGCGAAGAGCGCGAGACGCCGAATCCTGTTGAAGCTTTAGTGCAGCCGGTAGGTGAGCCTGCTGTGAGCGTGACTGAAACGGCGAATAATAATATTAGCTTGCCGGCGTTTACTCCGGACAGAAATCCGAGCCGCGCGATTATCACGAGACCAGGCGTTAATTTAAGAGAAGATCATAATACGGTTTCTAAGTCTTTAGCTAAATTAAGCGCTAATACTCAAGCTGAATTATTAGAGCGCTGGGCTGGCTCAGGAACGGGCAGGACTCCTGGCCCATGGTACAAAGTCAGGACAGGAAACAGAGAGGGCTGGGTCTATGGAGATTATGTCCAGCAGCGCGGCGGCTCTCTGCCTTCCGGCTACTCGAGCGCATTATTAAAATCTTTCGGGAGCAGCAAGGCCGATTTAAATTCAAGCTTCGGCAGTCCAAGATCGCAAAACAACACGACTATTGACTGGCCCGGCGTGACGGCTACTTTTAGAAATAATAATTTAGTAAGATTAAGATTAAACCCGGGCTCGCAGTACGAGTTTAAGAATGGCTTGAGACCCGGCCTGTCGCGCGATGAGTTATTAAATATCATGGGTTATCCGAGCAGCATCTCGCAGAGAAATTATGTTTACAGCGAGAACGGCAAGACGGGAATAAGCGTCGAGCTGAGAAATAATAATGTCAACAGTGTCACTGTAAACGCAGTGCCGTAAATTAATTTAAAATTAAAAATTTATAAGCGGCTTGATTTAAATATCGGGCCGCCTTTTATTTTTATGCTAAAATTATTAAAATTAAATTTAAATTTAAAATCTGAAAGGAAAGTTGTTGTAAAAATGAGAAAAGATTTAGGCTCACTGCCCGCAGTGTTCCCGATGCCGGTGTTAATGGTCGCGACTTACGGAGACGACGGCAAGGTTGACGTAATGAACGTAGCTTGGGGCGGCATATGCGCCGGTGACAAGATCGCGCTTAACTTAGCGACTGACCGCAAAACTTTAAAAAATATTAGAGCTAAACAGGCTTTCACGGTGAGCTTGGCTGACGAGGCGCATATTAAAGAGGCTGAC
>JAFSNU010000214.1 GCA_017447325.1 Synergistaceae bacterium
CAAACACTTTGCCGCAAGACAGCAAGTTTAATAAATCAAGCAAGAAATCTAAAAATAATAAAGATAAATTAAGCACGGGCAATAAAACGGGCTTTAAGAGTTATCATAAATAAATTTAAATGCGAGTAAGCATATTAACTAACGGCCCGGGCGACCGGCATAGCCGGATTTTAGGCTGGGCAAGACTGATAAATTTAAAATTTAATTTAAAATTAAAATGCAAGTAAGCATATTAACTAACGGCCCGGGAGAATTATGGGGCTGGGCGAGACCTGTTATTCATGAGTTGAAAAAACGGGGCTGTGATGTCTCGTTATGGCTCTTGCCTTGTCAGTACGCCTCGGGTCATGAGCGCGAGGCAGCTAATTTATTAGGCGTGAATAAAATTTATTATAATTTAAATATTATAAATTTATGGCGCGGTTTAAAGCATGAGAAGGCTGACGCAGTGCTGCAATTAGGCGGAGATTTATTCTGGGGAAATATAATAGCTGAAGCTAATAATTTAAAATTATTTAGTTATTCTTACGGCAATAAAAAGGGCTTGCATAAAGCTATGGCGTTCACGGCCTTTAACTCGCAGCTTAAATTATTTAAGAATTTAAAAGATATTAAAGCAATAGGCGATTTAGTCAAAGACGCGTTAAAGCTTGATATTATAGAGAATAATTTTGTCTGGGAAAGTTTAAAGCCTAAAGTTTTATATCTGCCCGGCAGCCGGCCTAAAATTAGACGCGCGGTCATGCCTTGGCTCGCTGAGTTTAATAAAAGTTTAAATAATTTAATTAAGATTGATTTTAAAACTTTGCTGCCGGTCTTCGCAAGTGATGGCGAAATTTTAGAATGGCAAGCAGCCGGCTTAAATCCCGTTAAAGCTCCGGCTGGAGTTGTGATGTCTCAAGCTGATTTTGCAATTACTCAGCCCGGGACAAATAACTTTGAGCTTATGCACTCGGGGCTTCCGGCTTTAGTTATCGCGCCGGAAAGTTTTCTTGATGTTATACCGTTGTCAGGTCTTAAAGGCTTGGCCTCAAAATTTTTAAGCAGAAATATCAAGCGCAAGGCTTTAATGAAAGTTATAGCTAAATGGGGCGGGTATATCTCGCTGACTAATCGAATTGCAGATAAATTTATAGTTGACGAGATGTGGGGAGATTTGTCTATAAATCAAATCGCATTAAAGGCCTGCGAAATTTTAAATGATAAAGCTAAATTAAAGTTAGAGCGCGAGGAGCTTTTGAATTTGTCAGGCTTAAATAATTTAAGCGCGTCTGAAATTTTATGCAATGAGTTATTAAATATTAAATATTAAAGATGAAGAATAAAAATACTTTTAAGAGATTGTTGAATGTGCTTGAGCCAGGCTATAGGCTTAAATTATTTATTGCGGTGTTATTTATGATCGCGTCGTCGGGATTAAATATTCTGCCGCCGTGGCTGTTCAAGAGCGTCGTTGACGATGTGTTAATATCGCGCGATTTTATGAAATTAAATTTAATTTGCGTTGCTATTATAGTTATATTCTCGTTAAAGGCTTTCACGACTTACTGGCAGCATTATTTAATGACTGAAGTCGGCCAGAGCGTTG
The DNA here is from genome assembly GCA_017447325.1 of Synergistaceae bacterium. Taxonomy (GTDB): domain Bacteria; phylum Synergistota; class Synergistia; order Synergistales; family Aminobacteriaceae; genus JAFUXM01. The sequence goes on from JAFSNU010000214.1 coordinate 1,589, forward strand.
TAATGGACGTTAGAATTAAATTATATGATCACATGCAGCGGATGCCGCTCAAGAAATTATACGCGTCGCGCGTCGGCGAATTAATGAGCAGGATTACCGGCGACGTGTCGATGCTCCAGCACTTAATGACAAATACTTTTATAAATTTAGTGTTTAACGGCATGACTTTTTTAGGCATGTTCGCATTTATCTTATATTTAAACTGGAAATTAACTTTATTTATAATTTTAGTCTTGCCTGTTGTGGCTTGGCTGTTAAGCTTCGCGAGCAAGAAATTGCGCCGAGCCGGTCACACTGTTCAAGAAAGGCTTGCAGATTTGACTTCAGTTGCTCAAGAGGCCTTTTCAGCAATTCGAGTTGTTAGAGCATTTGCAACTGAAGATCAGGAGACTTTGAGATTTAAGCGTGGCAATCTTGAAAATTTTAAGGCTTTGCTGCACGCGGTGTCCATTCAGGAATTATTAGCCGGAGTAATCGAAGTATTTTTGATTTGCGCGCTTGCGGTAGTGTTTTGGTTCGGCGGACAAAACGTCATTAACGGCGACTTAACGCCCGGCGAATTAATCTCGTTTATCGGCTATATAGCTTTCATGGTTCAGCCTATTCGCACTATCATGAACCAGATGAGCAACTTTCAGACCGGACTCGCTGCAGCCGACAGAATTTTTGACATGCTTGACACGCAAGTCGAGAGCGAAAATTCAGGCGGGGAAATTTTGAAGCTAAAGGGCGATATTAAGTTTAAAAATATTTGCTTTAATTATAATCAAGATGTTGAAGTTTTAAAAAATATAAATTTGGAGATAAGGCGCGGCGAGAACGTTGCTTTAGTCGGACCGACAGGAAGCGGCAAATCGACTTTAGCGGATTTAATCCCGAGATTTTACGAGCCGACATCCGGACAAATTTTATTAGACGATGTAAACGCGCGTGATTTAGATTTAAAGAATTTGCGCCAGCAAATAGGCATTGTCCCGCAGGAGTGCGTGTTAATGAAAGGGTCGATAGCGTTTAATATCGCTTATGGATTATGTGACGACGGCGACGAGTTGTTTAATAATTTAGACTTAATGCAGAAAATTAAAGACGCGGCGAAGATCGCAGATATTGACGAGTTTATCGAGAGCCAGCCGGATAAATATAAAACTGAAGTCGGCGAGCGGGGCTTGACTTTGTCGGGCGGTCAGCGTCAGAGAATAGCGATAGCACGCGCTATAGTTCGAGATCCGGTAATATTAATTCTTGACGAAGCTACGAGTTCGCTTGACGCCGCTGTTGAGCGTCAAGTGCAAAACGCAATGGACCGCGCGATGACCGGCAGGACTTCGTTAATAATCGCGCATAGACTTTCAACTATTCGCAATGCGAACAGAATTATAGTGTTAGAGGACGGCAAAATTATTCAAGCCGGAACTCATGATGAATTAATTAAATCCGGCGGACTTTACGCTGAGCTTTATAAATTGCAGAGCTAAATTATAAATTTATAAATTAATAAATTAAAATGAGCCTAATAATTCAGAGCTATTTAAAACATGTCCGCGGCAGTGAGCGTGAGAATTTTATCGCGAAAATTTTATGGAGCGTATTAATTCCGGTTTCATGGATTAGTTATTTATGCTTAAATATTTTAAATTTTTTATTTAATCACGGGCTTAAAAGATCGCAAGAGCCTTTATTGCCGGTGATAAGCGTCGGAAATTTGACTTACGGCGGGACTAATAAGACGCCGTTTGTTGAGATGCTCGCGAGATTTATGATCAGCAAAAATATCAAGCCCGGGATAGTCAGCCGAGGCTACAGCAATAAGCGCAATAAAAATTTTGTATTTTATAACGGGAATGCGAGCCGCGACGCTGCCGGAGACGAGCCGCTGTTATTATCTAAACGGCTTAAAGATGTGCCGGTCGCCGTGTCGAAGAAACGAATTAACGGGATTAACGCGCTGAAAGATCACGGAGCGGAAATAGTTATAGCGGACGACGCTTTTCAACACAGGGCTTTAATGCGCGACGCCGATATTTTATTGATTGACGCGTCTTGTCCGTTCGGCTCGGGCAGGATGATGCCGGCGGGAATTTTGCGCGAGCCTGTTAACGCTATATCACGGGCGCATTTAATCGTGATAACTAAGTGCGAGCAGGTTAATGACGCGCGGCTTGCTGAGATTAAAGATTATATTAAAAATTTTTATGGCGTTGAACACTTGCAAAATATTTTCACGTCGCGGCTTAAAATTCACGAATGGAGCATTTTAATTAACGGCGAATTAAAAGTTTTTAATGAAAATTTAAATAATTTGAGAGTAATAGCGTTCTCGGCAATCGGCAATCCAGACAGCTTTATTTATTCGCTCAAAAATTCAGGGCTTGACGTCGCGTGCGAGAAGAGATTTAAAGACCATCATGTTTATACTAAAGGCGATTTAAGAAATTTATTAAGTCTTGCTAAAAAATTTAACGCTAATGCCTTGGCCTGCACTGAGAAGGATTTATATAATTTAAATAATTTAAAGCTTGAGCTGCCGTTAATAATTCCAAGAGTTGAGACTGTGTTAGACGAGCCGGAAAAATTTTTTGAAAGTCTAATAAAATTATTAAAGCCTAAAATAATCGTCGCGTCGAACGGTTATGGTGAAGATGCAATCGGCGTGTTATTAGCAAGCAAATTAAAATCAAGA
>JAFSNU010000215.1 GCA_017447325.1 Synergistaceae bacterium
CGGAGAGCAAATCATATTAGCCGAGGGGTACGCAACAGGCGCAAGCATTTATGAGTGTATCAGCGATAGATATCGCGTTATCATTGCATTTGACGCGCCTAATTTGCCGAAAGTCACAGCAGCGATTAAATCGAAATTTCCAAATATTAAAATCGGAATTGCAGCAGATGATGACGCGGCGAAGCATGGAGACGGCAAAAATCCAGGAGTTGAAGCAGCTAAAAAATCTTGCGAGGCCGGAGCGGAGTGGTATATCGTACCGCTGTTCAATGCGTTTGATAAAAAAGACAAATTAACTGATTGGAACGATTATTATCGTGCTTACGGCGCGGACGCAACGCGCGAAGCTCTTTTGAAAGCTCTTGAAAATCCTATTCAGCCTTTAAGTGTTGATACTCAGATTGAGGCGCAGGGCGATATACAGACAGCTAATTATTCAGATGAAGAAATAGCGCAAATGTATGCAGAATATGCGGCGCAGTCTAACGATACAGGCGATTTTTACGGCGATTATGATAATCCACAGCCGAGCGAGGCACCCGTCAAAGAAGTTGCGCCCGAGGCAGACGGCGTGTTGACAAATGAGCTAATAGAAAAATATTCAACAAGACTTAGCAGGGATATAAAAATTAAAGATATAGAAATAATCGGCGGCTTATTCCCGCGCGGGAAGCTTAGTATGATAGCCTCAGCCCCAGGCGTTGGTAAATCATGGGCTACTTTATATTTAGCTTGCTTACTCTCTAAAGGCCGGAATATATTTGATTTTGATAAAATAGGGACTCCAGTCAAAACGCTTGTTTTTTGCGGCGAAGGCGGGGAAGAAGAACCTATATTAAGATTTAAAGGCACTGAATGGGACAACAACAGTGACAACGTAATTTTAATTGATGAAAATAATTTGCTTGAAGAAAATATTGATTTGTTATTAACACACGAAGCCGGACAAAGAAATGTTAAAAGATTTATAGAATATCACAGACCGGCTGTAGTGTTTATAGATAGTTTAATAGCATTTTCCGACAAAGACGAAAACAGTAGCAAGGAAATGGACGGGCTACTTAAATTTTTAACAAGAATCACAAAGAAATATGATATAGCTCTTGTGTTATCGCATCATACACGCAAACGTAAAATGAACGAGAGAGCGGCAGAGCAAAACTTAGATGAAATTATCGGCACTTCATCTTTCGCGCGCGTTATAAGACAAGTTATAGGATTACAGCCCTTAACTATGGAAGCAGATAACGGCGGCGGCGACCCTAATGTTCCTATAGTCGTAAGAAATTTGAAAAGTTTTCGAAAGAAATTCAAGCCCTTTACTTTTCAACTCGTGGAAAATGAGCATGGTAAAACTGACATAGCGTTTGATTTTGAGCCTAAAATAAAAGGCGTAAATAATTTTGATAAAGAAGCCGCTCTATATAATTATATTTGTGAAACATTTAAAGAAGAACAAGAATTTTCAAAACGCGATCTTGACAGTCTCGGACTTGCGTACTTAGGAATTCAAAGCGATAGGACATTGCAAAGAATGTTAAATACATTAGAGAAAAAAGGAAAATTAAAATCACGCGGCGAATTAAAAGGTATGAAATATTATTTGCCACAAAAATAAATTTATGCGCCATAGGGGGATTTTGGCGCAAATGCACGCCAGCCCGCTTAAATACTGTGTTTTTTTGCGCCACGGCCTGGCGTAAAAATGGCGTAAAAAATTACAAGAAAAATTTTAAAAATTTATGCGCCATTTATGCGCCACGGGTTGGCGTAAAAAAATATGATAACCATGCGGGCTAATATATATTTGCGCCAAAAAAACCTGTGTACGCGCGCGCGAGAAAAATTTGAAAGGAGCTTTTAATGAACGCAGAAGAATTTTTAGAAGTATGCGAAAGTGTAGAACTGAAAGTTAAATTAAATGATGACGGAGTTATTGCCTTTACAGGTGAAGCGAGCCTGATTACAGCGGCGCAAATTAGATTTAAGAATTTTAACGGCTTGGAAGAGTCAGTCACGGCGATATTACGCGAGCGGGCGGCGCAAGAGCAAGCTCAGGCCAAGCCGCAAGCTCAGGAGCGACAGCGACAGTCCGAGCCGCATGTTTATACTTATGAAGAAGTCACGGCTAATTATCATAAGGCCTATATGGAGAGTAAGCGCAGGCTTGCGCTTGATGTTAATACAAGTCCATACTCTCCATTTTTTATTGACGGCGTGACTGATAAGGTAGCGGGCTATAAGTGGACGGCTGAACTTGCGAAATTGCGAGAGCGTCAAGCCTTACAGGCTAAAGATATTTAATCGGCGCGGCGGAGTGGATGCGCAAGCACGACTGATTTAAATTGATAGGACGGCGGCCGAGTCGTCAAGTTCAATGATACGTCAGTTTGATGTATGCGGCGCGATAGTAAGCACGAGCTAATTAAAATTTAGGGCGTTGGACACTCTAACGCCTTTTTTATTTGCCCGCCGAAATATCCACATATTTTTGACGCAATAGACCGGCTATTTTCAAGCGCAGGCCGGACGGTTAAGGTAAATTGTCCTTTAAAATTTCAGATAACCCGCTATGAGCCTTAAAATGAGTTGTGCTGAATGAGCATGAAAAGCTTGATGTTTAGCGGGCTGAACGTTGGACAGAATGGCCACACTTGAAAGATTTTGAATTAGCTCATAGCAAGCCGAGTAAATTTATTTTGAGTCAGCGCGGTGTGATGCGCGAGTATGAGCCGAAAAATTTTTTATTTTTGCATGGTGAATCAAATTGATTCACCGTTCAGATTGAACTATGTACCAGTGCTAAATATTTACGGCGGGCGTTCACTCCATACAGGCGAAGCCGGAGCTAATAAGTCATGCAGATATAAATTAGTCTTGTGATAATGGCTTATTTTTAAGAGATAGCGCAAGGGTTAAGGTATTAAGCCTAATAAAATTTTAGACCGGCCACCATGAGCGATTAAAACAGACAAAAGCGACGCCGCAAAAAAAGAAAAGTCGTGAAAATAAATTTGCTTACACTTGGCCGCAAGTCGCAAGTCATTACCGCCGAGCTGAAAACTGAAAAGGGGACAAATTGTCCCAGCTTAACCGGCGCGGTTAGTCTTGCGAGCCGTTAAGAGCCATGCTGATAATGCGCTGTAAAATATCAACTTTTTTTCAACTTGCGGCATTCGGACGCGCGGGTATAAGCAAATAAATTTTAATTCTGTTGCGACAGGCCGGACGGCTTGATGAGTTTATCGACGATTTTCTCCAAAAAAGGAAATTCACGGCTTGAGAGTACAAGAAATAACCTATATCGTTTTAGTGTAAAAAGTCATGACAAAATGCACGCGGGGGAGTATTGCTTTTAATATAAGTTAATACGAACGTTATAAGTTACACAACGTTTATATTTAAATAAAATAACTCTTTTTTTGAACAAGCCCGCTTATTATCTAACATAACGCCGATTTTAAAATTTTATGGTGTACAGTTTGAGGTACAGTTTCGCATAAAATTTAAGAGTGATGGAGTAACAGACCACCGCATAAAACTCGTAAACTATTGCAACTGCACATTTACGCAAAACGCCCGTTTTATTGTGTGCCGTTTTGTGTGTCTTTTATGCGCTAAAAATATTTGCATACGCAACTTTTATTTTTATGTTATCTTTTTACTTGCATTATAATAAAAGTTGTGTATAATAGCAATATGTACACATGCAAATATTTTATAGCTGAAAATATTTGCATACGCAACTTTTATTTTTATGCTATCTTTTCACTTGCATTATAATAAAAGTTGTGTATAATAGCAATATGTACACATGCAAATATTTTATATTAATAAGGGGGGTGCAGTATGGCAAAAATTATTTCTTTAGTAAGCCGCAAGGGCGGAGCGGGTAAATCAACAACGGCTCAAGCTATGGCCGCAGGATTTACCGCTAAAGGTTATCGCGTGTTATCTGTTGACCTTGACGGGCAGGCAAGCCTAACTCACATCATGGCCGCCGATTATGCAGGCCGGACTATCTTTGACGTAATGCGCGGAGCTTGCAGTATTAGGGACGCTGTACAGCATACCGGCGCGGGCGATATTATCTCAGCTAATAACAGTCTTGATGATGTAGAGATTAATGGAGACGGGCGCGAGTTGCTTTTAAAACAAACGTTAGAGCCTGTAGCAAGTGACTATGACTTGATTTTGCTTGACACCGTCGCGGCCTTTGATATCTTGACACTTAACGCATTAACCGCGTCAACAGGCGTTATCATACCGGCTCAATGCGATATCTTAAACTTAAACGCGCTCAAAGATAGTTACGATTTAATACAGTCAGCGCGTGAGAATGTGAACGCGGGATTAAAGATTTACGGCGTATTATTAACGCGGATAAATTCACGAAGCAAGACCGCCGCACAAATTGCCGAGATGTTCAAGGAAGCGGCGGCGGCTATGAACACGCGCGTTTTTAGTTCGCAGATACGAGAGAGCGCGACAGTTCAGCGAGCGCAAGCATTACAAAAAAATTTATTAACCTTTAGACCTAACGGGAACGCCGCGCGTAATTATCAAGATTTTATTAATGAGCTTGAAATTATTTTAAAAATGGAGAGTGATTAAGTTATGCCAGAAATAAAAACACGGGCTAAATTTGGAAGTAATAAGCAGGAGACGCAGTCACAAACTACAGCCGATAACGCGCCGGAGCTTGATGTGAACGAGCAAGCAACTTCTAATAACGAGTTCAGCAACACGGACACGAGCGCGGCTGTATCTCAAAATAACACGGCAAAGCCGAACGCGCAAACTCAGCCTGAAGTGAACGACACGCCCGCGCATCACAACGAGCAAGCTAATTTAAATTTAAGACCGAAGCCCGAGGTTAAGTCAAAACGAGTTGCGCTCTTGATGAAGGAGAGCATCTATAAGCAGCTCAAGGGTAGGGCGAGTTTACAAGCCCGCAGCGTTAATGATTTAGTGAATGCGCTTGTGGAAGCCTATTTATCACAGCCGGACGCTTAAGCCTTACAGGGGAAGGCCAAGACGGCGGGGCTGAATTTTTAGCAAAGTATTTTATCCTTTTGAGATTTAAAACATAGCTTAACGCGCGAATATGAGCCGCGAAATTTTTGCGATTCAAAATAAATCGCCGGAGACTAAAGCAGCTCCGGCAAATTTATTTTGTATCAGCCTTAGGGTTGCGCATCGGACGGCGCGGGGTGTGAGCTTTTAGGCGATATTGGGATGGAAAAAGCCCCATTCCAAAAATCAGCCGCCCCATATATCGCATTTTCCATTTCTTTTACTTGTGTATATTTTTTTGCAAATTTCGAAAAATATTCAGTTATAGGGTCAACGCCGCTTTTTATTATAGTTTCTATTATATCTGAAGCTTTTTCCTTTATAGCCGGTTCATTAAAACGCGCCAAAAATACATTAGCATAAAATTTTATAATAGCGTTAAAATCTAAAAGACCTTCATAAAACTCATTATCTGATAAAAGATTATCGACAAGCGGCAATATTTCACTGTCACATTCTTTTATTTTCTTGATGGCCACGCCCGATAAATTTAATTCTTGATGTTCGCGCTTATCTTGCGGCTCAACGCCCGTTAGCAAGAAGTCACACGATACGCCGAAATAATCAGCAAGCTTGATTATAGTGTCACAACGAGGCAAGGCCTTACCTGTAAAGTATGAAGTGACAGCCTGACGTGATACGCCTAAATATTCAGCTATTTTTTCATCTGTTACACCTTTTTTATTCTTTAAAAATTTTAAAGTCTTAGAAAAATTATTATCCATAAAATAACACTCCCATAATGCAAATTATATTAGCATTATATAACAAGCTAAAATTATTTGCAATTTTTTGTGTTTTATGCTATATTTAGAAACAACAAAGGCCGAATGCTTGAACTTACCAGGGACGAGCAAACGGCATTTGAAAAAATTTAATAAGTCAGCGGGGTGAGATATGAAATAACACCGGCGCAAATTTAAATATTGTTTTTTTATTTTAACATATTAGGGAGGACGATTATATGACAGAAAGAAAATATTTAGCTATTAACGAGGCAGCGCGATTTTTAGGCGTATCGCGCTCAAAATTTTATAGTTTATTGAAAAACAACACATTCCCAGCAAGTCTTAAATTTGACGGAGTAAGGCGTTGGAACGTTGACGAGATTGATAATTGGGCGCAGGCGCAGGCGGCGGGCAATTAGGAAGGGGGCAGTACTTAATGAAAAAATTTAAAGTAAAAGACAAAACAGCGGCGCAACTTGCTCAAGCCTTTAAACGACACGAGCAGGCTATTATCCAACTTACCGCCGAGCTTGTAAAAAATTTATCTGACATAGCAGAGAGAAGCCGCAAGACTGTTATCCTACAGGGTGATAAAATTGCAGACGCGCACGCAGACTATATTAAAGCGTTGTACGCGAGTACGTTGGTAGCAGACGCAACGGCGAGACCGAGCGTTGATGACATTTTTGCAAAAAGGAGTTAAGTATAATGCAAGTCGACCAGTGGTTATTAGAGATGTTGACAGAAGCTATTTCGGACGCGCCAAGTGATGATGTCCTGTTCGCGGCGCAACTGTTCGGAATTTGTAAGATGTACGCGGCCAAGCTTGCGGCATTAGGCGCATAGAGATGACACGGAGCGGCGATAGCTCTCAAATTATTGTGAGCTTATTCAAGCCTAAAGGCAGCCCGAGCTAAATGGAGATTATTTGTTTAGCACTCTCAGATTTTATTGTTCAGCGCGAGCCCGTTTGTTGGCGGCGGGCTTACGCTCTTTCTTGGCCGATTAGGAAAATGGAAAATTTAAGCATGAGTTTAAATACTGTTATAATAAACAAGGCGGCTCAAAGCTTAAATGAGATTAAGTCAATGAGCCGCACCACAACGCAGGATTATTATACCATAAAATCCCGCGTTGATTTTGATATGTAAAGCGAGGGATTTTATTAATGATACGTGAACAGGCAATAGCCGAGCTTAAGGGTTGTTTGAAAGATTATTTAGAGACGCGGGGAATTGACACGCGGCAAAATTTCAGATGTTTAAATCCACAGCATGAAGACAAAAATCCAAGCATGGGATTTGACGCGGCTAATAATCAAGCACACTGCTTTTCTTGTGACGCGAA
>JAFSNU010000216.1 GCA_017447325.1 Synergistaceae bacterium
GGGCTTTATTGAAAATTTTCCGGTTATATCTAAAGCAGTACTCGGCGGGGCTGGAGCTATTATGACTTTAGTCGGCAGCGTGCTGACTTTGAACGGTGCTTTAATGGCAGCTCAGGGCGCGAGTAAGATTTGGAAGCTCGCGATGAAGTCGTCGGGGTTGAGCGTGACTAAAGCTTTATATGCGCCGTTAACGCGGGGCTTTATGTATTTTAAAGAAGCTCGGCAAATGGGACTTGCCATGAGCGAGTCGTTTAAATACACTTTTGCAATTTTAAAAAATCAGGCTGGCGATTCTGTCAAGGGCATGTTTAAAGCTTTATGGAGCATACCGGGGCCGATTAAGTTAATAGTTGCGGCGTTAGGCTTGATGGCTGCGGCATATAAAACTAATTTCGCGGGCTTTAGAGATATGATAACGGCAATTAGTACGGGTTGGAAGTTTGCATTAGCGGCGAGCAAGGACGGAATACTTGAAGTCGACGAGGCAACAGCGCAGCAGCTTGAAAAGGCCGGCCTGTGGGATACAGTACAGAACATGGGCAAAGTATTTTTTAGAGTCTTAGAATTTTTTAGAGGCTTTAAAGACGGCTTTTTTGAAGTGTTAGGCCTTATAAGAAAAGCGTTCGCTAAACTCGGCGATGTGTTCAAGCCCTTTATTACCGGCGGGACGGCGTGTTTAAAATTTTTAGGAATATTAAGCCCTGTTGTAGAGACGCAGGCGAGTTCATGGCGGACGGTCGGCAAATGGGTCGGCTATGCTGTAACGTCTATTTATGGATTATCGAAAGTTATAAAAATTATAAGTTTATTTAAGCGCGTTACTGTTCTTTCAACGATTGCAAGCAAGGCGTGGGCTGCTGCTCAATGAGCAGGAAATTTAGCGTTAAAAGCCGGAAAGGGCTTATGGAATATCGGCAAGCTTGCTTTATACGCAACGAAGACTATCGCGGTTACAGCAGCAACGAAAGCCTGGACGGCCGCACAGTGGCTTTGGAGTTCAGCTATGAAAGCCGGAAGCGCGTTGTTATCGGTTGGTAAAATTGTATTGTACGCGACTAAAACTGCGCTTGTTACAGCGGCAACTAAGGCTTGGACAGCTGCTCAGTGGGCTTGGGGATTAGCGATGAAAGCCGGAAGCGCGTTGTTATCAGTCAGTAAGATTGCATTATATGCAGCTAAGACGGCAGCTGTTACTGTAGCAACAAAAGCGTGGACTGCGGCTCAATGGCTCTGGGGCGCGGCGATGAAAGCCGGGGGAGGCTTGTTAAATGTCACGCAGCTTGTGCTGTATCACGCGAAGAGCATTGCAATTCAAGCGGCGACTAAAGCGTGGACAGCTGCTCAATGGCTTTGGAACGCGGCTATGAACGCAAATCCTATAGGGCTTATCATAGTAGGCGTGGCGGGACTTATTGCCGCTGGTTATGCTCTTTATAAGAACTGGGACAAAGTCAAGGCGAATTTAATAGCGGCATGGAACGCGGTTCGCAACGCTGTGAAAAGTTTTTGGGCGTGACTCACAAACCTTCCGCTTTGGGACGCTGTCGTTGCAACTTGGAATGCTGTGAAAGAAAAAATTCATCAAGGCTGGCGGAATTTAAAATCATGGATTGCGGGCTTTATTCCTGATTGGATAAAAAATCCATGGAACTCGCTTGTAACGTGGTTCGATGAAGTTGTCGCAAGCATACAGAAAAAATGGGAAGTTTTTAAAAGTTGGCTTTTAGATTTTATGCCTGACTGGCTTAAGTCTTGGATGGGTATTCAAGACGAAGCGGCAAACGCAATGGCGAACGTTGATGTTAATTCACCGGAATTTAAATTATCAAGCGGTTCTGTGTTTGATATAAAAGTTGACTGGGCTGCGCTTGAAAGCGGCTGGGAAAAAACAAAGATAAAATTAAAAGACGGCTGGGGCGTTGTCTGGGACGGCTTAACTAACGGAGCAAGCGGCGCGTGGAAACTCATTGAAGACGGTTGGGAAAATACTTGCAAATGGATTGGCGACGTCGGCAACAGCGTTTGGAACGGTATTACTAAAGCATGGGATTGGATCTGGGGTAACTCAGAAAAGACAGAGCAGCAGACTGTGCAGGCTCAAGTCAAAGATTTAACTATATTAAATAAAATGTACGAGGGCTTCGAGGCGAAAGTTCAAGAGATGACTAATGCTTGGAACCCGTTTAAAAAATCTTTAGGCGAGGGCTTTCAGAATATTTTTAATATCATGAAGCAGGTCGGCGATATTATTCGGACGCATGTTATTACGGCAGTCA
>JAFSNU010000217.1 GCA_017447325.1 Synergistaceae bacterium
ATTAACTCTAATATTTTTTCAACCCTACACTTAAACCGACACCTAAACCGACACACAAACCGACAAGATGTCGGTTTAAAAGTCATTGTTGATAAAAACAGGAGACGCTATGTCTTGAACGTAACGTCTCCTAAATATAATAGAGCTATAATGCTTTTTAGCCTGCATTATTAAAGGCGTTTATTATCATACGATGTTTTTTTGCCCACATCGCGAGGGGCTTTTGTCTCATACGACGTTTTTAGCCCTACGCCGCGAAAGGTTTTAATTGAATATATAAAAATTATAGTATAATATTTTGTTTTGTCAATATTAAATATCTCCAAACACCGGCGGATATAATTTCTAAGATTATTAATTTTTTTTAATAAAATCAATTATTGTTGATAAATCTGTTAAGGTAATTTTAATATCTTTCTCATAAAGACGTATTACCTTACGAATTAATCCATTTAATTCACTTGAAAAAGTTTTCGACACTTTAGCTGGTAATGTATTTTTATTGAGCATATATTGGCTATCAATATACTTTGCCGTTACAGGGAAACAATTCTGTATTAAAAACGCCCTCTCTTTACCATTTACAAATCCAAATCTTATACCGTCAAAATTTTTTCGTTGCTTAATTTTTTGATTAAAAATCTTTTTATATTTTTCTATTTTAGAGGAAATTGGTATCATCCAAAACATGTTGTCATATTCAAAACAATAATGACAAGGTCTGCCATTCTTATTGTCTTTATTTAACATTAAATTACAATCTAAACAATTATTGAAAAAATCATCTTTAATGAAATAAAAATATCCACTAAGCATTAATTATCCTCTCTAAAAAAGCCCTGCATAAAACAGGGCTTAAATATTTGTTCCCCGACCTTTTATTAACCGCCTATCGGGTAGCGGGAAATATTTGAATGCGTACCTTTTTATTATGCCGATATACGCTTCCGGCAAAATATTTTTAAATTAATTACTTTGAATATAGAATATTATTATGCTATTTTTATTTTTTGTCAAGCATAATTTATACAATCTGGATTATACTTCTCCAAACACCGGCGGATACATCTCTTTAAGCTTGACCGCAACCTGTGACATAACTTCACGTATAGCCGGATCGGCGCGAGTGTTAGCGTAACGCTCTTCTAAAATATGACGCCACGCTCTTAAATTTGCCGTCATGCCGAGTTTAGTAGCCGTGCAGTTAGGCAGCACTGAACGCGCTTGTTGTGGCCGAACGCCGGACGCAATTAATTTATTATAAATTTCAGCTGAGAACTCGACGGCCTGACGCCATAAAATTAAATCGCTTGCGTTAAGTTCAGGCGTTGGAGCGATAACTTTTAACGGTTCTTTCGATAAATCTATATAACGCTGAGACTGCTGTGAGTAAGCAACACCTATTCTGTGACGCACTATCTGATGACTTATCGAGCGCGGAACAGTCAGCATGAACGAGACGCTCACGTGTTCAATAACGCTCTCATGTCCGGCCTTGACGAGCTTGCTTATAAACTCATCACGTGCTCCTGTACTCTCGCTCAAAGGGCTGTTGTAACAGTTGCGAGCCATGCGCTCTATTTTAAGTAAATCTTTCTCAGGCTCATACTCGCCGACTAATTCAGCCGAGCTTTTAATTACTTCTATCATTAATATAATCACCTCGGA
>JAFSNU010000218.1 GCA_017447325.1 Synergistaceae bacterium
ACTGCCGTTAGCTAAAGTTAAGGAATTGGCGGAGAGTTTGGCGTAAAATAAATTTTATTTTATGCTAAAATTTTTTTAATTAATAAAATTTTAATAAAAAGGTTGTGCAAGTTTTGAGCTTGACGCTTTATAACGATTTAACCCGTAAGAAAGAAAAGTTTGTTGCGCTGAAAGAGCTTGAGGAAAATAAAAAAGAGGTCTCGTTCTACTCGTGCGGGCCGACTGTCTACGATTATTTTCATATTGGAAACGCGCGGGCGTTTATAGTCTTTGACGTGCTGCGCCGCTATCTCGAACACTCGGGCTATAAAGTAAATTTTGTTCAAAATTTTACTGATATTGATGACAAAATGATTCACAGAGCTCATCAGGAAAAAACTACAGTGCCGGAGCTTGCTGAAAGATTTATAGCTGAGTATAAGAAGGATGCTGCGGCTTTAGGAGTTCATGAGCCGACTGTCGCGCCGCGTGCAACTGAACATATCAGCGAGATAATAAATACTATTCAGAAAATTATGGACAACGGTCACGCGTACGTGTCTGACGGCGACGTTTATTTTGACGTTAAGAGCTGGCCCAAGTACGGAGTTTTATTTAAACAAAATTTGGAGGACTTAGAGGCCGGAGCTCGTATTGAGATCGGCGAGAAGAAGCGCGATCCGTTGGACTTTGTTTTGTGGAAAGGCGAGAAGCCCGGCGAACCGTCGTGGGAAAGTCCTTGGGGACGCGGGAGGCCAGGCTGGCATATCGAGTGCAGCGCGATGAGTTCAAAATATTTGGGCGAGACTATCGATATTCACTCCGGCGGAGTTGATTTAATCTTCCCGCATCATGAAAATGAAATCGCTCAAGCTGAAGCAGCGACCGGCAAGCAGTTTGTGAGATTTTGGATTCATAATGAATTTTTGTTAATCGACGGCGAGAAGATGTCGAAGTCGCTCGGAAATTTCTTGACTGCACGCGCAGCGATAAATAAATATCCGCCGCTTGCGATAAGATTTTTTATGTTAAGCGCGCATTATCGCAGCCCGATTAATTTCACGCCTGAGGGCTTAGAGCAGGCCGTGAGCGGAGTAGCGAGATTAAGAAACTGCAAGGCTGATTTGGATTTCGCGGCCAAGACTAAGCAGGGCGAGAATAATAATTTTGATTTAGCGAAATATAAAGCCGAGCTTGAAAAATTTAATCAAGATTTTCATGAAGCTTTAGACGACGATTTTAATACGGCGGCTGCAATCGGATTTTTATTTGATATTGCGAGATTAATTAACACTTGCCTGAAAGAAAATGAAGTTTTGCCGAAAGAATTTTTTGAATTAAGCTTAAATATGTTGGCAATGTGCGATGATATTTTAGGCGTGATAGGCCGCGACGAAGCGGACAGCGAAAATGTCAGCGAGTCTGAACGCGCGGAGATCGAGGAGATCGAGAATTTAATTAAAGAACGCGCGGAAGCACGCAAGGCAAAAAATTTCGCAAGGTCGGACGAGATACGCGATAATTTAAAGGCTCGCGGAATTATACTCGAAGACACGCCTCAAGGCACGAAATGGAAGAAAGAATTAAAATAATGGCAGCTTTAGACACGCCGCAAGTTGAGAGTCCGCGTCTTTTAAGAGGCCATGGGCATATGGCCTCGAGCGGGCTCGAGAAAATGGAAGAAAGAATTAAAATAAAAATTTAAATTTAAAATTTAGAAAATTGATAAATTTATTTGATTTAGAAAGTTATAATTACAATCTGCCGGAGGAGCGCATCGCACAGACTCCGGCAGAGCCACGCGATGCTTCAAGACTTTTAATCTGGCATGTTCAAGCTGATAAAATCGAGCATAAATATTTCCGCGATATTTTAGACTATATTAAAGTAGAAGAAGATTTATTAGTTTTGAATAACACGCGCGTCATTCCCGCAAGATTGAACGGCAATAGAATGCCCGGCGGCGGCCAAGCTGAAATTTTGTTATTAAATCCTGTTAATAATTCCGGCGAATGGCGGGTGCTTGCGAAGCCAGGACGAAAGTTAAAGGCCGGAGCTGAAGTTAAAATAGCTGATAGAGTTATAAAAATTTTAGCGGAAGAGCCGGACGGAATTAGACTTGCTAAGATCGGCGAGAATAATCAAGATATATTTAATTTTCTTGAAAAATTTGGAAGCACGCCGCTGCCTCCGTATATTCATTCAGAGAACAGCAATAAATGGCGCGACCGTTACCAGACAGTTTTTGCAAATATCAACGGCTCGGCTGCTGCACCGACTGCGAGCCTGCATTTTACGCCGGAATTATTGGAGAAATTTAATAATAAAGCTTGGGTGACGCTGCATGTCGGACTTGGAACTTTCAGGCCGGTCAAATCTCAAGATATTCGAGAGCATGTAATTCATAAAGAATACTGCGAGATTCCGGAATTAACTGCAAATGAAATTAATAAAATTAAATCTTGCAAGGGACGGGTTATCGCGTCAGGCACTACTGTAGCAAGAACGCTTGAAGCTTTAAAAGGCAAGGCCGGAGCTTTAAACACGGATTTATTTATTTATCCGGGCTTTAATTTTAAAGTAATTGATGCTTTAATTACTAATTTTCATTTGCCTAAAAGTTCGCTCATGATGTTAGTTGCGTCGTTCGCGGCGAACTTGCTCGGCAATTCTGAGCAAGCGCAGGAGCAGGCGTTGTTAAAATTATTAAATATTTACGAGACGGCGGCTGACATGGGCTATAGATTTTTCTCGTTCGGCGACGCCATGTTAATTATTTAAAATTTTTAGCTATGCCATGCTGATAATTAAATTTTAAAATTTAAAAATTTAATATATTAATTATTTAAAATGCGCAGATTTAAAATTAAATTTATATTTTGCTTAATATTTTTGTGTGCTGTAATTGCGGGATGTCTTGCGGCGCATCGCTATAAATTTCCGGCTGAGCTATGGGAAGAGTTAGTGCCTTTGCCTGAGCAGGGCGATGTAGTTATAGTTAAAATTCCTGAGGGCTTGAACGCAAGACAGGCGGCGCGTGAGTTTGAAAATCAAGGCGCGTTGCTTAACGGAAATTATAACGAGCTCGCCCGTTGGATGACTAAATTACAAGTTGACCGCAAAATTCGCCCGGGAATTTATCATGTCATAAAGTCTGAGCCTTGGATTTTAGCGCGGCAGTTAAGAGTTGCGAAGCCGGCGTTAATAAAGATGACTATCTTGCCCGGCGCTGATATATTTTCGCTGTCGAATGATTTAAGTTCGTTTGACGTTGAAGTTATAACGGCGGCGATTATGAATAATTTAAATTATCCGGCGGAGATGCGGAGCATGTTGCCCAGAGCAGAGGAGTCGCGCATCGCGTTTTTGCGGCCTGAGACTTATTTAGTCGTGAATAAAACTCCTGATGATTTAGTGAGAGCTGCCAGCGCGTCATGGTGGGATAAATTTGGAAATGCGTTAAATAAACTTCCGGCGGACGGATTAATCGAGGCGGCGATCGTTGCGTCGATGGTTGAGCGCGAAGTTTTTAGAGATTCGGAATGCGCGAGGGTTGCGGGCGTAATTTATAATAGGCTTGAGCGCAGCATGGCCTTGCAGATTGACGCGACTGTAGTCTATGCTTGGAAGTTATTAAAGGGCGAAAGATTAACGCGGGTTTTAAATAAGCATTTGGAGATAGACTCGCATTATAACACGTATAAATATGCGGGACTTCCGCCGACGCCGATATGCGTCCCGGGCGACGCCGCTTGGGCTGCCGCGTTAAGCCCTGAGTTAAACGAGTATTATTATTACGTTGCCGGCAAGAACGGCTAT
>JAFSNU010000024.1 GCA_017447325.1 Synergistaceae bacterium
ACGTCGCCGTCCTCAAGCTCCATAACTTCGTCAAGCGAAGCAACATAGCTCCGGCTCGCAAGCTCCTGCACTTCAAAATATTCAGCCTCGTCAACGCCCATTTCCCGCATGACAAGCTCGTCTTTAATATGCCCCTCGTCACGCAGAACTTTTTCCATTGCACGATTTAACTTCTGCACTTTCTCGCGGCCAGTGCGTGAAAACCAGTCGCATTTTCTCAGCTCGTCAAGCACTGCTCCGCGTATCCTCGGCACAGCGAAAGTCTGAAACGAAAAGCCTTTCGACAAGTCAAAGCGATCTATCGCGTCAAGCAAGCCAAAGACGCCAAAGCTCAATAAATCCTCGTAATCAAGACCCGGCGGAGGCGTCACGGCCATTCTACCGACAACGTATTTTATTAACGGCAAATATCTTTTGACAATCTTTTCACGAGTTATTTCAGATCTATTTCTCGAGTACTCTTCCCATAATTTGGCGTCGTTCTCCTGGCTCATAACAGCGCCCACCTCCTTAATTAAAAATTTTTAATTTAATTTTAAGCTTAATTTAAATTCAAATCTCAGTAACGCCCTTGCCTAAAGTTTTAATTTTAAGCATCCAGTCAGACGTAGAAAATTCTACAGTACGGCCTTTATTGCCGCCCGTGTCCGACGCGATTAAAGCGATGCCTAAACGCGCGAGGCGTGCCGTCGTCTCCTTAACGTTTCTTGCGCCGACTGTCAAGAAGTCAGCCGAAGCCCCTGGCAGAGCGAACATCTGCGCCCCGCCCGCTATCTTAGCTTTAATATGCGACTTCACCGCGCCTTTCTTCAACATCTCGTCTATTAAGGCCGGCACCGCCGTATCTGCAAATTTTCCTACTTTCTCGTTTCCTATTGCGCCTCTGCTGTCAGGAAGCATGATATGAGCCATACCGGCTACTTTTGCCGTCGTATCGAAGACTACAAGGCCTATGCAAGAGCCAAGGCCTAAAGTCACAAGCTTTACGGGGGCTCGTGCGACAAGCAAATCTGCCATTCCCAAGACGTGGGAAGCTTCTGCCATTTAAAGCACCCTTAACTTTCTAAGAAGCATTTCAAGCGCGTCAGGATCAGGAACTAAAATAATGCTTCCTGATATATTCGCAAGGCCTGCTCCTTCAACCCTGAGCTGCGTGTTGATCATAAGAGCCATTTCCCCCATTTGGCCAAAGATAGACGCAACTACGTCAAGTATCGACGACAGCATATCATGAGCCACTGCCGGCACGGAAATCTGATGCTGAGTGCCGATTAATAGATTTATGGCGTTTAAAAACGAACTTAAAATAATATTGCCGACTTCAGTCAGCGCACTGTCCCGCATCTCTTGAGGCAGATTTTCAGGCAGGTAATCCCCAAACTGCTGCTTTAACAATAAATCCACCATCAGCTGCGCGTCCTCTTCCTGCTGGACGAATATCAAACTGCAGCCGAAGCCACCGAGAGAGCGCACAAACACTGCGGCAACCTCACGCCCGGGATCTCCGTAGTGTTCTGCAAGTTCATAAATCGAAACAAGTTCTGCTTTCGGAACGTCCATATTTATCATGCAAGATAAAAGTTTGGATAAGGCCGTGGCTGCATTGCCCGTGCCTATATTTCCAACCTCTCTGATGGCGTCCAGCTGCAGACTGCTAAAAGAGCCAAGGTCAATCATGGCCGTTCCAAGCGCTCCTTTATCTTAATTTTTTAGCTATTAGCTATTAGACTTTTGAATAGAACGAGGCTACGTCAAGAATTAACGCAACGTTGCCGTCGCCCAGTATCGTTCCGCCGCTTATGCCCTCGATCTTTGACAAGAATCTTCCGAGCGACTTTATAACTATTTCCTGCTGCCCTATCAGCTGGCTGACTATAAAGCCGATCTTATTTTTGCCGATCTTTACAACAACAACAGGATATTCATCTCTGTCATGCTCGATGCCTTCAGCGCCTAATATATCGCCTAAATCGCTTAACGATAAAACCTCGCCGCGCAATAAAGTCGCCGGCTCGCCGTGCATCGTCTTTATATTCTCTTTCTTAACTAAAATAGTCTCTTCGACATTTTCAAGCGATATAGCATAAGTCTCATGTCCGACTTTTATTAAAAGAGATAAAACTATTGCAAGCGTCAACGGCAGCCTGATATAAACATGCGTACCCTCGTTCTTCTTGCTCACCATGTCGAACTGTCCGCCCAACGCCTCGACCTTAGTTTTAACAGCGTCCATTCCAACGCCGCGTCCTGATAAGTCAGTGACGGCCTTTGCCATGCTGAAGCCCGGCAATAACACAAGCTGCTGAATTTCCTCGTCAGACATGCTCGCCGCGCGCTCTTCAGTCACAACTCCGCGCTCGATCGCCTTTTGCCTTACTTTGTCAGGGTCAATGCCCGCGCCGTCGTCCGAAACTTCTATAACAACGCCGCTGCCTTCTTGATATGCCGAAATTTTTAATATGCCTTTCTCAGGCTTGCCTAAAGCTCTTCTCTCGTCGGGATGCTCTATGCCGTGATCCATCGAATTTCTAATTAAATGCACCATAGGATCGCCGATCTCGTCGATAACAGTTCTGTCAAGTTCCGTATCCTCGCCCTCGAGTACTAGCTCTACGTTTTTATTTAACGTCTTGCACAAGTCGCGGATTAAGCGCGGGAATCTATCGAACGTGAACGACACCGGAACCATTCTTAACTTAGTAACAAGCTCCTGAATATCGCCGGAAATTCTGCCTAACTGCGACAACGGATCGTCGAACTCCCTTAATCTCGCTTCCTGAACTAAACGCTCAATTCTTGCTCTGCTTATAACAAGCTCGCCGACCAAGTTCATTAACTTATCAAGGCGGCCTATATCAACTCTTACGGTCTGATTAGCTTTCTTCGCGCCGTCTTTCTTTGGAGCTTGCGGAGCTTGTGCAGGAGCAGCAGCCTGAGCAGCAGGCGCAGGCGCAGCAGCCGGAGCAGGAGCAGGTGCAGCAGGTGCGGCTTGGACTTCAGCTTCAGCCTCAGCTTCAGGCTCGTCGTCCTCGCCTATTATCATCTCTTCGATCTCTACAGTGTCAACGTCGCTGATTTTTTCAGCAGCTTTCTGCAATTCTTCAGGCTCTTGACTTGAAGCTAAATAAATAGTGAACTCGAAATCAAATTTTTCAGCCTCTAAATCTTCAACTGTCGGATGAGTTTTAAACAGCGACCCCATCTCTTCAAGTCTATTTACGACCATATAAGCGCGTGCGGCGCGTAATAAGCAGCTTGAGCTTAACGTGACCTTAATTTTATAAGGCACCATGCTCATTTCATTTGCCTTTTTAACCCACTCTAACTCCTGCTCTGAGAGTTTAGGCGTGCGTCTTGCATTTTCTGACGCTTCGGCCTGAGCCTGAGCTTGTGCAGCTTGCAATGCAGCTCCCGCCGCCGGGCTCTCGTCTCTTAAAGCCGACACCATCGCCGCGACGTCGATATGCGCATCGTTGCCGCCGCCGCGTATCGAGTCAGCCATCGCCTGCAGCGAGTCAAGGCCGTTAAACAATAAATTCATGTCGGCCTCAGTAAGCGGTCTTGTGCCTTTACGAGCAGCATCAAGCCTGTCCTCCATTGCGTGCGTCAATCCCATCATCTGGGTAAAGCCCATTGTTCCGGCCATTCCCTTTAACGTATGCGCCGCTCTGAAGATCTCGTTTATAACGTCCATATCGACCATATTTTTTTCAAGTGCTAATAATAAATCATCAAGCCTCTGAAGATTATCGTCTGTCTCATCAAGAAACGCGCCCAAATATTGGCTCATGTCCATATCTGCCATGATATGCCATTCATCCCCCAAATCTTTTTATTTATTATATATTATTTTATTTTTTAATTTAATTTTGCTTCTCACAGCGCAGCAAGCTTTAATTTTAATTTTAATTTAATTTACAGCTTAACTCATTAAAGCATTGCGAACGGCAAAATCCCGTCAGCTGCTCCCGCACTGCAAGCTTTAATTTTAATTTAATTTACAGCTTCACACAGCACAGCATTGCGAACGGCAAAATCCCGTCAGCTGCTCCCGCGCTGCAAGCCTTAATTTTAATTTTAATTTAATTTACAGCTTAACGCAGCGAACCATAGCATCAGGAATTTCGTTCAACGGCAAAATCTCGTCAACTACTCCGGACTCTACTGCTGCTTTAGGCATTCCGTAAACAACGCAGGTCTTCTGCGACTCGGCTATTACATACGCGCCTTTACGCTTTAAAGTTAAAGCTCCGTCCGTGCCGTCGCGTCCCATTCCCGTTAATATAACGCATAAAACATTTCCGCCGAACTCGTCGGCCACGCTTAAAAACATTACGTTTGCCGCAGGCTTGACGCTTAACACAGGCGGCGCATCCGACAACGCACATACCGCGACTCCGTTGCGACGCTTGAAAGTCAAGTGACTACCGCCCGGGGCAATCACAACGCGCCCGGGCTTTAAAGTCAGCCCGTCAAATCCTTCAACTACTTCAAGCTGTGAAGCAGCGTCAAGTCTCTTAGCGAACGACGGCGTAAACTCTTTCGGCATGTGCTGAGTTATAACTATAGGCACAGGGAAATTTTTCGGAAGTTTCGGGATAAGCTCGCCCAACGCCATAGGCCCGCCGGTTGACGACGCAATAGCTACTATATCACGCCGTCTTGACATGGCGGTTAAATTTAAATTATTTAAATTAAAACTTGAACTAAAAGACGGCTGTGCAAATCCGGAAGGCTTATACGGCTTAACTTTTGCCGTGCTTGCCGCAATAACTTTCTCGATTATTTCCTGACCTACTTTACTTACATCAGGCGTGTAAGCTCCCGACGGCTTGGCTATAAAGTCAACGCAGCCCAGCGCAAGAGCCCTTAACGTGACCTCCGCGCCCTCGTGCGTTATAGAACTCACCATTACAACAGGCACAGGACACGTCTTCATGATCTCTTCAAGAGCTTGAATACCGCTCATATTCGGCATCTCAACGTCCATAGTCACAACGTCGGGCCGTAAAGTTTTTATTTTATCTATCGCATCGCGCCCGTCTCTGGCCGTGCTGATAACATCAATGCGCGGGTCAGACTGCAAAATATCGCCGATCATCGTCCTCATCAAGGCCGAATCATCAACGACAAGCACTTTTATTTTTCCATTCGCCAAGCCTAATTCCTCCGAACATTCAAAATTTTATTTCACTTTATTTATTATACTTTATAAAACTTTATTTAATTTAATTTTAATTTATTTTATTTAATTACTTTTCTTTAAACAAGCCGCGCGTTAATTTCGCAAAGAATGCCTTTAAGCCCTTAGGCTCGGGCGTGACAGGCCGGCCTTCCCACAGCCTTATTATCTCGTCCGTAATTTTTCTAACGCACGCTGCAGCCGAGCACGACGGCGTAAGTCTATAAAACATTTTGCGCATTCTAACGGCTCTCTCAATATTATTATCTTTTAATATATAGCCTAAAAATATCGGCGCGCTGCCCAAAAACTGCATCGAAGCCATTCTAATTCTTTCGGCAACGTCATACGCCTCGCGCTGATTATTAGCCATATTTACTATTAACATTAAGTCACCGCCTTGCGAGCTGTGAGCTCCGCCAAGAGACTTTATTACTCCGTACGCGTCGCGTATCGACGTCGGCTCAGGCGTCGTGACTAAAATAGTAGTGTCGGCGGCCTGGGCAAACGCTCTGACGCCCTTATGAATTCCCGCGCCAACGTCAAGTATTAACAAATCTGAAAGCTGCTCAAGGCCTGATAAAGTTTCAAATATTCTTGACAGCGCGTCATCGTCTAAATCCGCCATCTCTCGAAGACCGACTCCGCCGGGCAGCAACAAAATATTTTTCTCTAACGGCAGCAAAATTTCGTGTAAAGTCCTGCTGCCCTCGACTAAGTGCGACAAATTATATTTCGCGCTCACGCCGCATAAAATATCTAAATTCGCCATGCCTAAATCAGCGTCTAACAAAACAACCTGTTTATTTTTATCAGCAAACGCGCAGGCTAACGCGATAGAGACGTTGCTCTTGCCCACGCCTCCTTTGCCGCTTAATATCGCTAAAGTTTTAGGACGGCCTTTCTGTCTCAAAACTTGCCTCTTCTTCTCGACTATGCGCCTGAGATCTCCGGCCTGATCCTGCTCTAAAGGCTTATTGCTCATTGATTTAATTTCCTAATAATTTATTTGCTTATAAAATTAAATTTATCATGCTGAACGCTCTTTGTCTGACTTCATTAAAAACTCGGCTATGCGCATTCCCGTCGCCGTCTCAATATCTTTCGGCACGTTCTGGCCTGCTGCAAGAAACGAGATCGGCGCGCCAACAACCTGCTGTATATTAAACACTGCGCCGTAGCTCACGGTCTCGTCAAGCTTCGTAAATATTAAATGTGAAACAGGAATGCTCGGGATGTGCTGAACTACGTCAAGCATGTCTTTATACTTCATGTTAGCGGCCAAAACTAAATGCACCGCGTCAGGATTAAACGAGTTATACACGCTCTCAAAAATTTCAAGGCTCTTGCGGTCTCTCGGGGCGCGGCCGGCAGTGTCCAACAAAATTATATCAGCGTTATCATGCTCCGCCATGACAGCCGGCAAAGTCTCAGGATCAAAAATTATCTCGATCGGCACGCCCAAAATTTTTGCGTAAGTTTTAAGCTGGTCGACTGCCGCAATTCTATACGTGTCGCTCGTTAATAATAAAACTTTCTTGTGCTCCCATAAGGCTTTAATAGCCGCAAGCTTTGCAATAGTCGTCGTCTTGCCAACTCCGGTCGGGCCTAACAGCATAACTTTACGTCCGCCTGCAACGTCGCCGCCGTCGTCGCCCGAACATTTTATTTTTGACGCAAGCCATTCCGTGAAAGTCTGTGCGCCTTTTTTGTCTGAAACTGCGTAATCAGCTAAATACTTGCGAATATATTTCTCGTCAACTTCAGAGTCCCGCAATAATTTTGCGATCTCGCGCTCCTCAGGCGTTAATCCCGCGTCAGAAATTCCCGGCAGTCCGGCCTGAAATTCCGAATTTGCGCTCCCGTTGGTCATTCTCTGGCTCGCTATCTCGCTTCCGACTACAGCAAGCCGCTCAAGCAAAGAATCAATGCGTTCGCTCAACGCGCCGACCTGCTTTAATACTTTAGACTCTTCTTCCTTATTATTATTTAAATTATTATTTAAATTTTCAGGCTGAGCTTGCAAGTTATTATTATTAATATTATTGGGAATATTAGGAATATTAGGAATTGAATTTGACTGCAAGGCAGCCGGTATAAACGGAGCTAAATTGCTTAAATTATTATTATTATTTGGCGTTAAAGGCGCGTTATTATTAATATTGGCATTTGGATTAGTAATAGTTGATCTTAACGCGCTTGAATTATTATTTAAGCCGTAAGCATTGCGCAAGCCCTCGCTCGAGACGCGAATAATATCGCCGTCGCTGCTCTTGCTCTGCATGACAGTTCCGGCCGGCATGTAACCCTCTTCGCCCGTCGCCGGAGGCATTACAGCATTATTATTAGCATTTTGCGAAGCTGCGGGAGCTGACAGCGTGTTGTTGCTTGAACGCTCTTTCAGCTCCATAAATTTCTGAAACGCCATGACAGTCTCGCGGCGGGTGTCCTCGTCGCTCTTCTGCTGATCTTTTGCCTTAGGCTTGGCCTCTTTCTTCGGCTCGTCGTCAGTCAAAATTCCGGCGGTGACTTTCAGCACAGGCCGCTGAAACAAGCCCATGAAGCCGCCCTCTTTGACCATTCTTGTTGACAAGATGACGGCGTCCTTGCCTAATCTCTCAGCCGCGAGCCGTAAAGCCTCGGCGTCGTCCTTTGCCTCGAAAGTAATTTGATTTATTACCCGCATTTATATAAAATCTCCGTTCAAAATATTTTTAAATTATATTTTAAATTTATTAATTTTACTCGACCATTCCAACGGTCTTAATCTGCACGCCGTGAACGATCTCATTATACGAGACGACAAAAATATTCGGCAGCGAACCCTCGATTAATCTTCTAACTATTAATCTAACGTCGGGATGAACTAACAGCACCGGCGTTAAATTTTTAGCCAGCATGTCGTCAACTGCGCGTGTTATCGCCGCGATCATCTTTTGAACGTCGCGCGGATCCATGTGAAGCTGCCAGCCCCGCGTTAAATCTCCGTCAACGCCCGTCATAATCTTCTGCTCCCAGTTCGGCGATAAAGTCGCAGCCGTGATAACGCCGTCAGCACCTTGAATTTTTAACGATATTAAACGCGACAGAGCCTCACGCGCACGCTCAGTCAAGAAGTCAACGCTGCGCGACATCTTGCCGTAGTCTGCAAGAGCTTCAAATATAGTGACCAAATCTCTAATCGGTATCTGCTCCCTAATCAAATTTTGCAAGACTTTCTGAATTTCGCCGAGCGACAACGACGACATCAAGTCCTCCACAACCGCCGGAGCTGACTCTTTGACCATGTCAGTTAATTTCTGGACTTCCTGACGCGTTAATAACTCCGCGCCGTTCTTCTTCATAACTTCCGATAAATGCGTTGCGAGTACGGACGGCGCATCAACGACAGTATAGCCCATGCTCTCGGCCTTGTCCCGCAAGTCCGGCGAGATCCATAATGCCGGAAGTCCAAACGCCGGTTCTTTAGTGGGAACGCCTATTAAATCCTCTTCAACGCCGCCGGTGTTCATTGCTAAATAATGATCGGGCAATAACTCGCCGCGTCCTGCTTCCGCACCCTTAACCCTTATCACGTACTCAGTGGGCTTGATTTGTATATTATCGCGGATTCTAATCGGCGGAACGACAATTCCCATCTCAACCGCCATTTGCTTGCGTATCGTGCCTATCCTGTCTAACATGTCGCCGCCCTGAGCCGGATCTATAAGCGGGATAATCGCGTAGCCGATTTCAGTTTCCATTGGTTCAACGGTCAATAACTTCATGACGTCCTCAGGCGATACCGGCGCGGGCTTATCCTGTCCTGCGGCCTGACTTGCGGCTTGTCCTGCCGGTGCTGCGTTCATAGCTCCGCCTCCGCCTGCCGCTCCTGCTGCCTGTCCAGCCTGAGCGCCTGATGCCCCAGCTCCGCCCTGCGCTGCTTGTCCTGCTTCTGCATCAGCGCTTTGCATGACCGCCTCGCGTCCTACCATATAGCCCGCAAAGCCCGTTAAAACTCCTAAAACAGTAAACGGCACTGTCGGCAGTCCCGGGATCATTGCCAGCGACAATAACATTCCCGAGCCTATATATAACGGCCTTGGATATTTAGTGAATGCGTTTATCAAGTCCGGGCCTAATTCAGACGAAGCCGCCGCGCGAGTGACTATAACGCCCATTGCAGTTGATAATAACAAAGCCGGAATTTGTCCGACCAAGCCGTCGCCGACTGTCAACAAGCTGTAATGCGCCGCTGCGTCCGCCGCTGTCATGCCCTTCATAAATACGCCTATAGACAGTCCGCCTACTATATTTATAGTTGTGATAATTAATCCGGCTATCGCGTCGCCCTTAACAAATTTCGAAGCACCGTCCATTGCTCCGTAAAAGTCGGCTTCCTTTTGAATGTCTTGACGTCTTTGCTTCGCGCCCTGCTCGTCTATCAAGCCTGAATTTAAATCCGCGTCTATAGACATCTGTTTGCCTGGCATAGCGTCGAGCGTAAATCTCGCCGCGACCTCAGCGACACGTTCCGCGCCTTTAGTTATGACTAACATCTGAATAATAACTAAAATCAAGAACATGATTACGCCGACGACATAATTTCCTCCGACAACGAAATTGCCGAACGCGTTTATTAACTCGCCGGCGTTGCCGTAAAGCAAAATTAATCTCGTAGTCGAGACGTTAAGCGACAGTCTAAATAAAGTCGCTATTAATAATAAAGTCGGAAATATAGACAAGTCTAATGCGCGTTTAACGTAGAACGTAACAAGTAAAGTAACGACTCCAAGCGTTATATTCATTGCAAGAAAAATATCTATCAGCCACGTCGGCAAGGGTATGACCATCATGACTATTATAAGCACCATTAACAGAGCTACTCCAATATCTGAGTAGCTCTGAATTTTCTTGCGCATATTATTTACAGTCCCTACAGAGCCTTCCATCGCGTCAGCAATTTTTTATTTTGCAGCGCGCCTCCTAATTTATTTTTTAAACATTTTATCACAATTAAAATTTATAATTAAAAATTTTTTACCTGTCCTTAGGCAAGCTATAAAATTCTAAAATTTCTGAGA
>JAFSNU010000025.1 GCA_017447325.1 Synergistaceae bacterium
GCCATAAGCCAGTTCAGCCAACGCCTTGTTCACGCCGTAGGTGTTGTTGTCTCCCAAATCGACCGTTGCAAATGCTTTAGCCGCAGCTGTGAGCTGTGTCTCTACAGCAGACTTAATATTCTTGGCCGTGGCATCAGGGCTCGTGAGAGCGTTCACCTTATTTTCATCCCATACGTATTTCGCAAGCACATCTGAGCTGGTGAAAGCAAAGTTAAGTAACATTTCGCAATACTTTGGGTCGATGCGGTTGTAAAGCGTCAATAAATCTCCCAGATCCCAGTTGTGGCCCGCAGTATGATCGGCTAAAAAGGCGAGCGTGATAGCGTCATTATCAAACGCCTTTGCCAAGTCAGAAGCGATTTTCCTTAAAGTTGTATCCTTGAACATCGTACCGTACAGGTCACTTGTATGGATTAACTCCACAACCGCGCTTCTGGTATAGGCATCGCCTGAAGTAACATCGGCTAATGCTTTAACAGATTCTACGAATCCGCTTAACGAGCCTCCGATTCCGCCCGTAAAGGCGGTTAAACCCTCAAACGTTGGCGCATATAACGCATTCTTCTTGTCGTTTGCTTTTGCGATTAGTACGTCGGTAGCAGCGGCATCAAAGCTAATGGTGATAGCAACCGTGCCGTCAGTAACCGATGACTCAATCGGCGTCGGATTAACTGCAAACGCTGCGCTGCCAAACGCAAGCGTCAAAACAAGTACTGCCCCCAGCAGTCCTGTTAATTTTTTCATAATTAAATTTTTCCTCCTGTGTAAATCGCGTAAATCCTCGTGAATAATCCGCAAAATTATTAAATCTAAAATTTCACGGAAAAACTCTTGTTAGATAGAGCTTGCTTCAACTTAATTTTCAGGCGTCATCTCCTCGAATTAAAATTCCGGAGCAAAGGCCAACGCATGCAAAATTAAATCACGTGTGCAGCAGCGAATAGCAAGCATGAGCAAGGACACCCGCAGAGTCATTAAAGCAACGCACGGGACAGCCTCGCGCTCCTGCAAAGCTTCAGCTAAAGCAAGCAGCGCAAAAATATTTTTGTTTTGTTGGGACTTTAAACTTCCGGTCTGATTAGCGCGACCCAGTTCGAGCTGAGCGACGGCCGCATGATTTTGTGAACGTGCGCAATGCTCCCCGCATACCGCATACCGCATACCGCATATTAAAATACCACGCATCATGCTTTTCGTCACCATACTTTCTACTGAGTTTTGACTAATTATAACACGCAATAAAAATTTTGCAATAGCCTTTTTAAAATTTGCGCAAAAAATTTTAAGTAATTTTAACACGTCCAAAAAATTTTTGCATCAGCACGAGCCGGCGAGTTAAAAATTTTTCTCGTGCTATAATATATTTAATCTATCAAACAAAATTTTTCACGAACTTGAGCAAGTTTTTCAACTACATTTTCAACTACAAAAATTTATTCTAAAATATTTTACCGCAAGAATTTATAAATTTAATTTTAAAAATAAGCTGCGTAAAAAATTTTTAAGATTTGTAAGACTTAACAAAAAAATTTGGAGCTTGAGTAAATTTTATTCCTAAAAATTTTTTCAGGACAAGCCCGCTAGTTAAAAAATTTTCGCAAAATTATTAAAATTAAATTATAATGCGTATGTTAAATTTTAATTTAAAATTTTTAAGGAGCGATTTATTTTGTCAGGACATTCAAAATGGGCGAACATTAAACACCGCAAGGCGGCTCAGGATGCAAAGCGCGGAAATTTATTCCAGAAGTTAGTCAGAGCGATTATCATAGCGGCCAAAGAGGGCGGCGGCGACCCGGGCATGAACATGCGTTTAAA
>JAFSNU010000219.1 GCA_017447325.1 Synergistaceae bacterium
GTAAGAAATCGGCTCAAGCGCGATAGTTAAAGCAGCGTAAAACGCCGCGATCAATGCGCTTAATACAAGCTGCCGGTTATTAAAGCCAGGTCGCGGACCCTGGGCCCATTTATTTTTAGTGTTGCTTTTCTCCATTTTATTCATAATTTTTATTCTTTATTCATAATTTGCTTAATTTTATTCATAATTTGCTTATAATTTTAATACACAAGCTTCAAGACAAGGCTTCAAGCTGCCGCGCTCTATATTCAACAGCCTTTAAGTCGCCCTGAATTTCTACTCGGTACTTTTCCCAGGCGAAGTCCGGAGCTGACGCGATAAAGATTTTAGTGCTAAACTCGTCCTGCCATACCCGCAAATAACTTGATTTAATAAAGTCTGCAATGGTCGGATTTAATTGAATTAATAAAGCCTCGCATTTGTTCGTGAATATAATTTTGCGGATAAATCGCTTAATCTCCATCGCCATGGTGTCCTCACGGAGTACCCAGCCGTTGTCACTGCAGAACGGACAGCCGCGCGTTAATACGCTCCGCAAGTCAGGCCGGCCTCTCTTGCGCGTCAGCTCAACAAGTCCCAACTGCGTTACGCTGAATACTCTTGCGCGTGATCTGTCGTTAATAAACGCCTTTTCAAGCCGTGATATTAAAGTCCTGCGGTCTTCCTCAAGTTCCATGTCTATAAAATCTACGACTATAATTCCGCCGATAGAGCGCAATCTTAACTGCCGCGCTATCTCGTCAGCCGCTTCAAGATTTGTTGCAAGAGTTGTAAATCTCATATCGTCGCCGCCTATATATTTTCCCGTGTTCACGTCAATCACAGTCAGAGCTTCCGTCTGGTCGATGATTAAATACGCTCCGGACTTCAGCCACACTTTGCGGTCTAAAGCCTCGGCAATTTCGCGCTCAATATTAAAATACTCGAATATCGGCGTCACGCCGTTATATAAAGTTATTTCAGGCTTGTTATTATAAAAACTTTCGGCAAACGCATTGACGCGTTCAAACTCTTCATGATTGTCGAGTATAATTTCGTCAACGTCGCCGTGAACTTCGTCGCGTAATACACGGCCAAGTGCGCCCATGTCACGATAAAGCAAGCATGGCGCGTTTTGCAGTTTAGCAGCGTTTAATATCTCATGCCATAACTTTATTAAAGACTTAACGTCCGCGCTCAAAGCGTCCTCGTCAACGTTCTCGGCTGCAGTCCTGATTATTAATCCAAAATTAAAGTCTTCAGTACACTCTGCCGCTTTTAAGTCTTTTGCAAACTTTCTGAGCCGCTTGCGTTCGGCCTCGCTCGCTATGCGTCTTGATACGCCCGTCTCGCTGCCATTAGGCACTAAAACAACATAACGCCCGGGCAATGAAATTCGCGGCGTCACCCTTGCGCCTTTATTCTTGCGTGCGGCTTTAGTGACTTGAACTATAATTTCCATTTCAGGCTTAATCTCTAAATTCCGCGCGTCGTTTAAGTACAGAAACGCGTTGCGTCCCTCGCCTATCGTTGCGAAAGCTGCGTTAAGCCCCGGGACAACGCTCTCGACCCGCGCCTTGTAAATCTCGCCGGCCTTTTGATTGTCCCACATTCTTTCAATAAATATTTCCGCAAGCCGTCCCCGCTCTATAATAGCAACCCGCGTCTCCTCGTTCTCGCGAGTGTCGGCTATTATCTTGCGGTCAAACTTTATATCTTCAATCAAATAAATTTCTCCTAATCTTATAAAATCTTTACCAGGGCCGCGGATCTTGCAGACCCAATTTAAAGGGTTGGCCACAGGGGCTGCCCGTGGCTTTAATCCTGGCCCCATTTATATAATGCGCTTATTCAACGCAAGCCGATTTAATATATTAAACTTAAAACTAAATTTTCGCGTCAGTAATAAGGCCTTAAATTTTAGAGTATAATTAATTGAATTTAGATTAATTTAATTAAAGGAGCGTTTGTTATGAGCAGTAAGATTTTCGATAA
>JAFSNU010000220.1 GCA_017447325.1 Synergistaceae bacterium
ATTTAGATTTAGATTTGGAAACGCCGGAGCTTTATATCCCGTCGAGAGACGCCGCGCTGCCGCTCAAAACTTCAGTCAGCGACGCTTTAAATGCGTATATAAATGCAGGACGCGCCGAAAATTTCTTTAGCAATAAAAATTCGCCGCTGTTCATAAGCCTCAGCAATCACAACAAGGGTGGAGAGCTGACGTCACGGACAGTCCGACGGGTTGTCAGCAACGCAATTAGCTCCGCCGGATGCGATGCTGCGAAGTTCAGCTCAAAATCACTTAACCGCACCGCCGGCTTGATGGCTCTGTTTAACATTCTGCAAGGCAGCGAAGCTCAAGACGAAATTATAAATTTGAAACTTCTCAGCAAGCTCAAAATTTATTAATAAATAAATATAAACGCGCCGCTCAAGATAAGCTCATGGGCCGCGCGTTTATATTTTTAATTTTAATAAGACTTAATAAAAGTTTAGCCTAAAAGTATATAGTATAATGTAATAAAATTTAAAATTTTAAGATTAGAGGCAAAAATTTTGTTGTTGTTATGTTATATAAACGGGCAGTTTGTGTCTCAAGAATCTGCGAAGCTGCCCGTCACGGATTTAATAATTCAGCGCGGGGTCGGAGTGTTTGAAGTTATAGCGACGTATAACTCGAGGCCGCTTTTGTTGACGCCGCATCTCGAGAGATTAAAGGCGAGTGCGGATAGCGCGAAGATTAAATTTAATTTAGATTTAAATAATTTAAAAAATATAATTCGCGAGGGAATTAAACGGGCCGGCGGCGAGGTGCGCGTTAAAGTTTATTTAACCGGCGGCGACAGCTTCGACGAGTTGACAGGCGAGTTTATTAATCCCAGATTATTTATTTTATTTGAGCAGCTTGAAGTGCCGAGCCAGGAGCAGTATGAAAAGGGCGTGACGCTTGAGCCTGTTGCATACGGACGCAAAGATCCGACCGTGAAGAGCGTTGATTATCGCTCAAGCTATATGATCTCGCAGCCGGATGCTTACGAAGTTTTATACTGCCCCGACGGAGAGATCACAGAGACGGGACACAGCTCGTTCTTTTTAGTTGTAAATAATAAATTAGTAACAGCGCCGTTGAGCCGGGTGTTAAAAGGCACGACAAGGCAGGCAATTTTAGAGATTGCAAAGCGCGAGGGTATTATAATAGAAGAGAGATGTCCGTTATGGTCTGAGCTTGCTGAAGCGGGCGAGGCGTTTATCACGGGCAGCTCGAAGAAAGTCGTGCCGGTTGTTAAAGTCGGAAATATAAAAATCGGAGACGGCAAGCCCGGGGCTTTAACGCGCAGAATTTATGATTTATATATAAAGCATATTGAAAATTGGCTTGAGTAAATTTTAAAATTTAATTTTTAAATAATATAAAGGAGTGTTGTTTTAAAATGGAACAGGTACGTTCGCTTTCGCAGTTAATCGAAGAGGCCCGCAAGCTTTGCGCTGAGAAGGGCAAGAAGCGCATTTCAGTCGCAATGGCCGAGGACGCCGGATTAATCTCCGCAATCGAAGAGGCTCGCAAGCTCGGACTTGTTGAGGCGACTTTAGTCGGCAATCTCGACAAGATGAGAGCGTGCATTCAGGAGGCCGGAGCTCACGAGGACGATTATAATTTAATCGAAGAGAACAACGAGGCCAAGTGCGGAATTAAGGCCGTCACGGAAGTGTCTTCAAAGCGCGCGGATATCTACATGAAGGGCCAGCTCCACACGGATAATTTCTTGCGCGGAATGCTCAACAAAGAAGTTGGACTTAGAAGCGGCAAAGTCATTTCACACTGCTACTTCCATCATATCCCGGGCTTTGATCGCGTTATCTTTGTTTCCGACGGCGCGTTCAACATGTATCCTGACGTGAAGCAGAAGGCCGACATTATTCAGAACACGGTCAACTTCGCAAGATCGCTCGGCGTTGAGTGCCCGAAGGTCGCTTGCCTTTGCGCAGTCGAGATGGTGAACCCGGACATGCCCTGCACGATGGACGCTTGCGCGTTAGTCCAGATGAACCAGAGAGGCCAGATTAAGAACTGCATCGTTGACGGCCCGTTAGCACTTGACAACGCCATTAACGAAGAGGCCGCGAGAATTAAGCATATTAATTCGCCCGTTGCCGGACACGCTGACATTTTAATCGCTTCGCAGATCGAGATCGGCAACGTTTTAGCTAAGTCAATCAGCTTCTTTGCACAGGGCAGCGAGACTGCCGGACTTATCATCGGCGCAGCAGCTCCTGTCGTCTTAACGAGCCGCGCTGATTCACCCAGAGCGAAATTATTATCAATCGCCGGCGCAGTCATGCTCTCACATCATCAGGGCTAATTAATTTTAAAATTTAATTTAACTTAATGAAACGCCGTGAGAGTTTAAATTTAATTTTAAATTCTTGCGGCGTTAAATAAAATTATTTATTAGTTTCGAGAGGAGAATTTAAAAATGGAAGTTGAAATCGGTCATGGCGAAGAACGTCCTTACGACAGCGTTTGGGATATGTACTACGACGAGTTTGAAGATTATGTCCCCAGCAGCACTGAAGACAGCAGCGAGAATAAGCAAATATAACATGATAGGTAAAATTTGCTATTCACGCTTCCAGTTTTATGATGCTTTACTGGGCAGCTTATCGTTTAAAAACCGACCTGTGCTTATAATTGGGGCGGCTGATGCAAAAGATTATAATGTATTGCCCATATCAAGAGTGACGGGTCGTAAGTATCTAAGCGATACGTACGACTTCCCGCTCGATCCTAAGGACTATCCTTTATTAAGTTTGAACGCGAAGTCGTACGTTAGAATTCATAAGCAAAGCGTCATAAATGTTCAGGACATACTCTTTGAATGCGGCGGCCTTAAAACTCTTTATCCAGATACATACAAAAATATTTTAATAAAACTAGACAAATTTAACTCGGAACTATTAGCAAACGCGTAATAATTAATAATTTAATAATAAAAACTCGGGACGAAAGAAATAGCCCCGCTAAATTTTTAATTTTAAATTTATTTTATTTTAATTTCGGCAACTCAATCCAGCTGCCTAATATCTCGTCCCATTCCGGCGGATTAAATCTGATAAAGCCCGCCCAAGTGTAAAACGTCATCTCTCCGAAATAAATTTTATTATCTATTAAATAACTGTCCACTCGAACCTGCGGAATGCCTGCCGCTAATTTCTCGCTCAGTGCTATAATCTCGTGAATTTCTTTCGGCGGCTGAACAGGCACGGGCGAATTTTTATAATACGCGTACCATTTCAACGGGTTCAAATCTCTGTCGTAATGATCGTTAGTCCGCTTGTCAAAATCCGTGTGAGCAATGCCCTTGCATATCGTAATTAATTTTGCAACGCCGTTAAAGCACGTCAATTTATATTCAATCGACTCAGGCTTGCCCAGCGAGTCTATATATTTCTCGGCAATAATTCTCGGCTTGACATTTTTATAAGGCCACTCGCGCTTGCCCCAGTAATAATTTATTTTAAGATGCTTATTAAGTCTCGCTCTGGCTTCTTCGATATTAAAATTTTTCTTGTCGCGGCATATCTCAAGTCCGCCGCAGTCGTGAGTAGTCTTTAATACAAACTGCTCGGGCAGCTCGTCAAAATTTATCTCGTCAAAATTATTATACACGCCCAATAACGGGATGATATACTCCGCGCCGATCTTCTCAGCAACATATTTTTAACTTCATATTTGTCAACCATGCGGGTGTATTCGGGATTTCTGTCGTAAAGCTTCAGCCAGTTTAATTTCTCGTTGAACGTCTTGGGATTTTTTAAATTTAAATCGCAGCCGAAAGCAAGTTTAAATTTGCGCTTTATAAAATCCTCGTCGGACATCGAATCAGTCAGGCCAAATCTTACTTTTGCGTTAAACCTGTACTCAGGGTCGATTAACAGCCTTATAACTTTGCCGATTTTAGTTTTCGATA
>JAFSNU010000221.1 GCA_017447325.1 Synergistaceae bacterium
CGGTCTTAAAGTCAAAGCCCTTGCGATCTCAACGCGCCGCCTCTCACCGCCGGACAGCGAGTAGCCTTTTGTGTCGGCTATATGCGTTATTCCAAAAACTTCCATCAACTTGTCAGTCGCTTCAAGCTTATTCTTAAATTGCCCCGTCTCTTCCCAGACTAAATCTAAATTCTCTCGAACTGTAAGATTTCTGAACACAGAGGCTTCCTGCGGCAAATAGCCTATGCCGGCACGGGCGCGCATATAGACCGGCTGTTCCGTCACGTCTTGCTTGCCGATTAATATATTGCCCGAGTCAGGCTTGATTAAGCCAACTATCATATAAAACGACGTCGTTTTGCCCGCGCCGTTCGGCCCTAATAATCCGACAATCTCGCCTGGTTCGACCCTGATGCTTACGTCCGAAACGACAGTCCGGCCGCCGTAAGTCTTGCTGATGTTATTTGCAATAAGCTGCGGCTCTATCATCTTTAATATTTACTTCTTTTTATTCCTGATTACTTTCTTAGAGCTCTTAGCTGAGCTTTTAGCTTTAGATTTCTTAGCCTTGGGCTTGGGCTCGGCCTTCTTTGGCTCGCTCTTCTTCTCGGCTGATAAGTCAATAGTGATTTCTGCGCGTTCAGTGTCAACTGAGCCGTCGCGTCTGCTGACAAGTCCGCCCATCGCTTCAACTCTGTTTTGATCAGGGAAATACACAAGCGAGTCCGATTTTAAAGTTCTGCCGCCTTGAACTGCCGAAACATTGCCCGTTAATACAATGCTGCCTTTTATAAGCGAATATACAGCATTGTCGCCGCGCAGATTTACAGGCTCATTGCTTGATAATCTGGCTTTAGAGCTTGATTTATTAGCCTGAGGCCGGCCTTTTAACCAAACGTTCTTTCTTGCCGTTAAGTCCTGCAATACGCCGCGCCTAATCACGCCCTCGATATTGCCCGCTCCAAACGCGATTTTCTTTGACGTGTCCTCGAGATTTCTCGCGTTCACAAGCCAGAATTTAGTCTGATTATTTCTATTGCTCGGCTGGGTCAAGCCCGTTATGCCGCCCGTGCCTACTAAAGTCACTTTGTCCGCGTCAAATTTCGCCGTCGCATAGCCGCCTTTAACATTGCCCTCAAGCTTACAGGTCGGATCATCATGCAAAGTTAAAGCAACTTTATTAGCGTTTAAATCTATCTTCTCGCCCTGCCATTTTCCAAAGGCTTTAATGCCGGAATCAAAAAATACTTCCTGACGCTCGACGTTGCCCGTGCCTTTCGGCGCAGTGACCGTTAAATCTCCGGCCTTTATTATCACATTGCCTTCAGCTAAAAAATCGCCGGTCTGAGAGTCGAAGCGCATTCTATTTGCCGACAAGCTAACTTTATCAGGCAAATTATCCTTCGCGCTCTTTTGCTCTGTTAGACTTGGCTGCGCTATATTATCATTAAAATCAGGATTTGAATTTAAAACTGCTGTGCTTAAACTATTATTATTTAGATTAGCCGGCGCGTTCAAGCCTAAGCTCTGCGAGGCTGGCTCAGCCGCTAATGCAGCATTAAACGAGCTTAAAGTTATTATAAATATTAAACAGCATACAAGCTTAATTTTCATCTTTAATATTAATATAAAACTTTAAAAATCCGTCTCTTCCGGCTTGTCTATGCTTACTATCTTTAAATTGCGCGTGCCTCTGGGGATTTTAACTTCGACTACAGTTCCGGCCGGCTCGTTTAATATCGCATGGCCGACAGGGCTTTTCTGCGAGATACACTGCACGTTTAAATCCGACTGAATGTCTGCTAATATAGACAGCTCTTCAGAGCCGACAAGCATATATTTATAAATCTTATTATTATTATCTAAATCCTCAAGTGTGACGACAACTCCTATTCCCACTCTGCTCGTGTCCAAATTCTCGTTGTCTTTAATCTTAATGCTGCCGCTTAAAGTCGCCTGTAAATCATTTATCTGCTTGTCAAGCTGGCTCTGCTCTTCTTTCGCAGCCGCGTACTCGGCGTTCTCGCTCAAGTCTCCGAAGCCCCGCGCTTTCTCAAGCTTTGCCGCAACTTCCTGTATTCTGTCCGTCTTCAAATAGCGCAGCTTCTGCTTCATCATCTCATAGCCGCCGCGCGTCAACACTACCTGCTCAGGCATGATTTATAATTCTCCTTAATTAATTTAAATTAAATTTAAACTTTATTTTAATTTTAACAGATTTATTAAAATAAATTATAAATTTAAAATTTAATTTGCTTTATTATTATTAATTATATTCCACAGCGCGATATATAAATCATGCAGATACGCCGGATAATCTATATTATAACTATTCTCGGCATTTAACACTTCAGGCCGCTTAAATTCAAATATATTCTTACTTAAATTTTTAACTTTTCGCTTGGCTGGCTTATTATAATTCGCCGTTACAACTACAGCCTGAGAGCTATTTAAATCTCCGCTCAAAATCTCACAACCCGCGGCTATAAACAAATTATATAAATTCATCGCGCTTTCGTCCTCAAGATTAATATAAATCTTCGAGCCGTTTAATAACTGCTTGCCCACAAGCACCGAGCTTGAAAGTCTTGTCTGAAATTCAGCCAGCCTGCGCTGATAGTAATTATAATTCCCAGCGTCCCAAGTCGCCAGCGCAGTCATAACCTTTTGCGCTACAAACGGTGTCATCGACGGGTCAAGCACTGCCGCTTCAATATTCAAACTTAAATCTTTAAACAAATACCAGACTTCTACGCCCTGTTTAACGCTAATCCTCTTCGCGTCCTCAGAGTCAACAGCTATTACTTTATAATTATAATTATTTAAATCTAAATTCTTGTTTAACTTAAAATTAAAGTCATAAACAGACGTTACATTAACGTTATTTCCGCCGATAAACGACGCTATCACCGCAATCCATGGATTAACAGCCGCTATATTAATAATATTATCTTGCTTTAAATCTGCCTCGCTGCTTGAATTAAAACTTAAAGCTAAAATTAATATTAAAACTAACTTAAAGCTGCGCAAGCTTATTTAACCTCTTAACGCGTGCTCCAAGCCCTCAAGCTCTTTCAGAATTAAAGCCGCCGCCGCCGCTTCCGCGCGTTTCTTATTAGTGCCAGAAGCTTGCTTCTCGAGCTGTCTATTATTCTCAAGCAGGACTTTTGCACTGACCAAGAACTCCGGCGCATGATCAGGCCCTGATAATCTTATTAATTTATACTCCGGCAAGGGCAAATGTCTTGCCTGAAGCCAGACCTGCAAACGCGACTTATAATCAGAATTAATATTAACCGGCGCATTATTATCATATTCAGCTTTAATCTCAGGCGTTATATTAACTTCAACTTCTTTAATTTCAGGCTTTATATTAACTTTAACTTCCTCGAGCTCGTCATAATTAAAGCCGCTTAAAGCTTGAAGATCAGATATTTTCAAGAATAATTTCTTGACTACCTTTTCAGCCGCTAAAATCCCGCCGTCAAGCATTACCGCGCCGATTACAGCCTCTAACGCGTCCTCATATAAAGACTTCGGCGTGTTGAACTTAAACGAACGGCCTAATAACATCATGTCCGGCAATTTAATCTTAACTGCGCGTTCAATTAAAGATTTAGAGCATACAAGAGCCGCGCGCATTTTCGTTAATTCGCCCTCGCTCGATTCCGGATAAATTTTATATAAAGCCCGCGCTATAATAAAGCTCAAAACAGAGTCGCCCAAAAATTCCAAACGCTCGTTAGTTACATATAAGCCATGCTCATGGGCAAAGCTTGAATGGCATAACGCCTCATCAAGCAACATCTTGTCAGCGAACTCATAGCCTAAATTCTCCTGCAAAGCGTCTAAATCTCTATTATTAAATTTCGCGCGTTCCTGAGACGTTAAATTAGCGGCCTGTGCGGCAAGCGACGTCTCCATAACCGGCGGAGCAGCGTGCACGGCCTGAGTTAAAGCCGCACGCTTCCCGCTGATATGCTGA
>JAFSNU010000026.1 GCA_017447325.1 Synergistaceae bacterium
CTAATATTTATGCACTCGACTTCAGCACCTTTGTCTTTAGCGCCCTTTGCGATCGCCTCGGCCATCTTCTCCGTGTTGCCCGAGCCAGTCCAATAAACTATTGCTATCTTCACCATTTCAAAACTCCTCCAGTTAATTTAAAATAATTAAAAAAATTATAGCATAAAAGTTTGATTATTAAAATTTAAAAATTTATTTTTAATATGCGTTAATTTATTGCAGCGCATAAATTTATTTAATGCTTTTACAGCTAAAAAACTTCAAGTTTATTACTTAAAAAATTTTATTATTAAAACTTTAAAATTATTATAGCCTAAATAAAAAATCCGGCGGGTTAGGCCGGATTAAAATTTTATTTATTAAAATCTAACTTTTTACCAGTAGCACTCTTCGTAAAGTGTTATAACGTCTTCTTTAGTAAATCTTCTGGGATTATTTTTGCCGACGGACTCAAGCAAGGCAAGCTCAGCAAGCATTGAAAAGTCCTCGCGCTTCACGCCGTACTCTTTAAGGCCTTTAGTAAAGCCGACTTCATGCTGCAAATTTTTAATCGCCTTTAACGCCGCCTCTGCGTTATCACGGTCAGAGCCCCAGCCGCGACCCGCGCCTAACGCCATAGAAATATCAGCGAACAAGTGCGCCGTCTCCTGAGTTAAATTAAAATTACAAACTGCATGCAATAATAACGCGTTGCAAAGTCCGTGAGGCAAATTATAGTGTCCGCCCAACGGATGCGACATCGCGTGAACTAATCCCAAACCGGCATTGTTAAACGCGATACCGGCCAAGAAACTTGCGCAGCACATGTTCTCACGAGCCGTAATATCATGGCCGTTCTTAACTGCAACCGGCAAATTCTCAGCGACTAATTTAATAGCTTCCCAAGCTTTGCAGGCGTTAATCGGCGTGCCTTTATTAGAGACGTAAGCCTCTATAGCGTGAGTGAGCGCGTCCATTCCCGTCGCAGCAGTCAAGCTCGGCGGCATGCTTAACATCATTTCAGGATCATTAACTGAGATCGTCGGCACCATGTGACGGTCAACTATAGTGCGCTTGTTGTGATTTATGTCAGATATAACTGCGAACTGCGTCACTTCGCTGCCCGTTCCGGCTGTCGTTGCGATTGCGACAAAAGGCGGCAAAACATTTTTGACTTTGCCCGAGCCCTCATAGTCCGCAATATTTCCGCCGTTAGATACTATAATGCCTATGCCTTTGGCCGCGTCGATCGCGCTTCCGCCTCCGACTGCCGCGAGCATATCGCAGTTATTTGCTTTATAAAATGCCGCGCCCTCTGTCACTGTCTCTTCTGTCGGGTTGGGCGTTGCCTTAGGGAACAAAACGGCCTCTATTCCCGCGTTCTGCAAAATATCTCCGATCTGCTTCGCCTGAGCTTCGCCGACCTCGCCTATTGACGCGACGACCAACGCCTTTTTGCCTCCAAGCCTCACCGACTCGCGTCCTATTCTGTTCACACAGCCAGCCCCGACCATGTTTATCGCAGGCAAAACGTACATTTCCATGCTCACTTGAAAATCACCCCGCATAAAATTTATTTACAATTAAATAATATTATAATACATAAAAAGCCGCCTGTTTAAATCAAAATTAGACGGACGGCCTTTAAAATTTTTAATTTTTAAATTCTATTTACGTCTGCAACGCCTGGCTAAAGCTAACGCGATCACAAGCAAGCCAAAATTATTAACATTGCATCCGCTGCTTGAACCATGGCTGCTTGTCGCGGCTTGGGCTTCAGGCTCTTGCTCTTGTTTATCTTCCTGCTCATCAGTCATGTATAACGAGACGTCCATTAACACATCCGCGCTTTCAGAACTGATAAAGCCAGTATTATAATCATACGTGATTAAATGCGGACGCGAATCAAAAGTTATAACGCCTGTTATCTCGTCGAAAGATGCGGCTAATTCATTGCCGTTTGCGTCATAGGCTTTAACGCTTAAAACTTTAGACAAGCTCGAAGTTTTTACAGCACTGAAAATTTTTGACGCGCTTAGAGATTTTTCGCTCACATACTGCTGCAAGTCAAGCGCATAGCCCGCACTGCTTGCGTTAAGCTCTATATTAAATCTCGTTTGTCCGTAGCAAATTAAAGAATTTAAATTCGGCAGCAAATTTTTATCCGCGTCGAGCTGCGTCAAAGAATTTTCGTGACAGTCAAGATTAGCAAGTTTAATACAGCCGTCGGTCTTGAGCGTATCAATTCCGC
>JAFSNU010000222.1 GCA_017447325.1 Synergistaceae bacterium
AAATTTAAGCTCGCCTAATATTTATTGGATTCACGCTGACGGAATGCTGAGCTTTAATGCCGTCGCAAAATATTTTAATGATAATCAAGAAAAATTTTTAAATGAGTTAGAGCAGCGCGGCTTTGAGATTAATAAAGGCGCAGCTTTTGAAGCGCATCACTCTACTACTAACGCCATACCGGCCTTAATGAACCCGTACTCTTACGACAACTGGATACGCAATGAATTTTTAAAGCCAAGCGAAGAGCTTAATAATTACGCATTCGATTTGCTGAGGATGAACAACGAGCTTCAATATGCGTTCCAGGCAAAGAGTTATGACATAAACGTTACAGGCCCGTATAAATTTTATTACCCGATACGCGGCGGCAAGTTCTGGCTCACTGCAGTCACCAAAGGAGATATATTGTCGCTTGAAGATTTAGATGACAACGTATTCTTGGAAGCAGATAATTTTAGAAATATATATTTCGGCACGATTTTAAAAGAAATTTTAAAACGGATTAAATTTTCAGATCAAACTTATAAAGCTTTTATATCGCCTGATAAACGTCAAGAGATATTAGTTAATGCGTGGGATCTCGATAATAGAGTATGGGATTTTGTCGACGCGCTTTACGATATTTTATACGGCAAATATCCCGAGCCAAGATTAACTATAATTCATGACTTAACGCCGCACGTTGCGTTTAATCATGCTAAGGACGGCTCACATGCCGACGTGCCTTTCAGCAAATATAACAAGCACCGTCCGCTAGATTATTATCCGCAGCACGTCTGGAGCGCAAAAGTTTTAATTAATATAATAGATTTAATTTTGGAGCAAGACCCCGACGCTGTAATAATTATTCAGTCTGACCACGGCATACATGCGAACAGCGAGCAAGATTTTAAACAAGCATTCGGAGATAAATTTAATTCTAATACTACTAAAGAACTTTGGAACAGCACGATGAGCGCAATACGCGTGCCGGATAAATTTAAGACCGGCGAAGAGCATTACGCGCTGAATAACCCGTTAAATATAACGCGATATTTAGTAAATAATTTTGTCGGCGCGAATAATTACGAGTATTTAAGTCCCAACGCAGAATTTTAAATTAATTTTAAATTTTTAAATGTTTAAATCAGGAGGAATTTTATCATGTACTTTGATCCGGGCATCGGAAGCTTAATCATTCAGGCGTTAATCGGAATAGCGGCGGTCTGTGGAGGATATTTCGCGTTCGCTAAGACCAAGCTTAAAGATTTATTTTCGCGCAATAAAGACAATCATACTGAAAATAAAAATTTAAACGATGACGAGCTTTAATAATATAACGCGCGAGTTCAGCTCGTTTCGCGATCCCGCCGGGCAAGTCTTTCGAGATGAGCAGGGCGTGCTGATGCGCCGCGTGAATAAAATTTATTTCGAGCAGTATAACGCGCTGATGAGTTCAGGGCTTTATGACGAGCTAATAAAATTTAACGCGCTGATTAATCACAAAGAGCTTGAGCGTAATCAAGACTATATTTTAATTCAGCCGGAAGAAATTCCGTTTGTGTCGTATCCTTATGAATGGTCGTTCGGCGAGTTAAAGGACGCGGCGTTATTAACTCTCAAAATTCACAGGCGGGCTTTGACGCATAATTTAATTTTGAAGGACGCGAGCGCGTATAACATCCAGTTCATGAACGGCCGGCCGGTCTTAATCGACAGCTTAAGCTTTGACTTTTATCATGAGGGCGAGGCTTGGGGAGCTTACGGGCAGTTTTGCCGCCACTTTCTCGCGCCGCTTTTATTAATGGCTAATAAAGATATAAGGCTTAATAAATTATTAAGCTTGTTTATCGACGGCGTGCCTCTGGACTTGGCCGATAAATTATTAAATTTAAATATATTTAATTTTTTCGCGTGGCAGCATATTAAACTTCACGCGAAGAGCATTGCCAAGCACGAAAGCGATAATCGCCATAGCGAGAATAATAAAAATTTAAATATTAAAATTTCCCGCAAAAGTCATTTGGCTTTAATTAATTCTTTAATTCGCGGCATCGAGAATTTAAAATTAAAAAATATTATGACTGAATGGGGCGATTACTACGCTCATACTAATTACACGCAAGACGCAAGCGATGACAAGGCGCGTATCGTCAGCGAGTTTTTAAATTTAATTCAGCCTAAGATAACTTACGACTTCGGAGCGAACGACGGAACTTATTCTAAGCTTGCGTTAAAATTTAATTCGCAGGTCGTAGCGTTCGACATTGACCCTGTAGCAGTCGAACGGAATTATCAGGCCGTTAAAAAATTAAATAATGCGATGCTGCCTTTAATTTTGGATTTAACTAATCCAAGTCCTGCTATAGGCTTCGCAAATCACGAGCGGGAGAGCGCGGGCGAAAGAATTAGTCGTGCGCCGGACTGCATAATGGCCTTGGCTGTGATACATCATTTAGCTATTTCAAATAATTTGCCGCTGGACATGATCGCTGAATGGCTCGCGAGTTTAAGCAAAAATTTAATTATAGAGTTCGTGCCGAAAGAAGACTCGCAAGTTCAAATTTTATTAGCGACGCGCCGCGATATTTTCCCTGATTATAATCTTGAAAGTTTTGAAGAAATTTTTGGAAAATATTTTAATTTAATTAAGCGCGAGGGCGTCAAAAATTCCAAGCGAGTTATGTATTTATTTGAACGCAAATAATTTTTAAATAATTAATTAAAAATCCCCGAGCTTTAATTTAATTTTAAAGCCCGGGCTTAATTTTATTTTATAATTCTCGCGTCGCCGACCCTGCGCGTCAGGCCTTTCGAGTCAAAATATTCGAGTATCGGCAGAATAAATTTGCGGCTCGTTCCCGTCGCGTCACGTGCTGCGGCAAGAGTAACGCCGTTATCTCCGTTTATATTTCTTAAAACTTCAAGCGTCTTAATCTCAAGCTCA
>JAFSNU010000223.1 GCA_017447325.1 Synergistaceae bacterium
CAAT
Source organism: Synergistaceae bacterium (assembly GCA_017447325.1). Classification (GTDB taxonomy): domain Bacteria; phylum Synergistota; class Synergistia; order Synergistales; family Aminobacteriaceae; genus JAFUXM01. Next base: position 5 of record JAFSNU010000223.1, read on the forward strand.
TTAAGAATAAGCTTGAAGCGACTGACAAGTTGATGGAAGTTTTTGGAATAACGCATATAGCCGACACAAAAGGCTACTCGCTGTCCGGCGGTGAGAGGCGGCGCGTTGAGATCGCAAGGGCTTTGACTTTAAGACCGAGATTTATTTTATTGGACGAGCCGTTCAGCGGCATTGACCCGATAGCTGTGAGCGATATTCAGAATTTAATTCATTCGCTGAAGAAGCACGGCTACGGAGTTTTGATAACAGATCATAACGTGCGCGAGACTTTGTCTATTACAGACAGGACGTATTTAATTCACGACGGCAAAATATTCCTGTCCGGCACGCCCGAAGAAGTCACGAATAACCCGTTAGCCCGCAAGTTTTACTTGGGCGAGAAGTTCGAGATGTAAATTAAAATATATTTGCCGTGAGCTTAACGCTTGCGGCTTTAAAATTATAAAATCATGCAGAATTTAAATTTAAAAGATAATAAAGATATTAAAGCCGTGATATTTGACATGGACGGCCTGATGTTCGACACGGAGAACTTGAACCGCAAAGGTTGGTACGCTGCAGGAGCGAAGCACGGCTACGAGATGACTGATGAGATTATATTCTCGCACATCGGCGCGGACTTGGACACGACAAGACGGCTCATGACCGAGCATTTTATTAAAGATCATAAAGACTTTAATTTTGACGAGCTGCGAGCCGAGCGCATCGAGTTCACGCATGATTATATTATTGAACACGGCATGCCGCTGAAGAAAGGCCTGAATGAATTATTAGCATGGCTTGACGCTCATGACTTTAAAATTGCGATGGCAACATCAAGCGGACGGGAGCTCGTAGAGTTTTATCTGGCTCATGCTGACGTTAAATATAAATTTGAGCATATAATAACGTGGCAGCCGGGCATGAAAGGCAAGCCCGCGCCGGATATATTTCTTGCGGCAGCACGAGAGCTTGAAGTAAAGCCGGAAGAGTGTTTAGTGCTTGAGGATTCTTATAACGGCGTCAGGGCAGCGCACGCGGCGAACATGAATGTAATTATGATCCCTGACTTGTTAAAGCCCACGCCTGAAATATTAAAGCTCGCCGACGCGATACTCGAGGACTTGACGCAAGTAATTAAATTCTTAAAGTAATAAATTAAATCCCCGCGATTAATTTCACGGGGATTAGTTTTAGCTAAAAATCTTGTAAGCAATCTCGTCTAACTCTCGTTGAACTTTACTCGTTAAGTCTTTAGCTTGATTATTTAAAGCAAAGTTATTAAATGCCTCGACTTTCGGATCATAGCAAAGCGCATGAAATTTCAAGTTAAACTTAAACGCAATTATATTAAAGTGCAGCCGCATTCCCAGCGCGAACTTTGCGTTAATAAATAAATCTGCAAGATTATTTATATCGCTTATGTTATAGAATTTATAAAGCTTATAAATCTTTATTGCGTCAAGCTTGCTTAATAGTTCAAAATCTTCCGGCGAGAACGCAACACCAATAATATTATAATTATAATTATTAAATTCTTGCAAAATATCTTGAGCTTGATTAACAAATTTATTTAAGTCTCTATGCGGCCTGAGATTTAATAAAATATAATCTTGACTGCTTGCCTGCGCTTTAAAATTTAAATCTAAGCTTAACGCCAAGTCACAGCCGGAAATTATATTATTTAATCTAAAATTATTTAATGCTAAAGTTAAAGACGGCTCGTCCCGGACTTGTAAAATTTCTAAATCTTTCAGCGCATTTTTAGCGAAGAACTTTCCGGCGCGTGTTTTAAGCGGACCGATTGACTGGCCGAGCGCATAGACTTTAACTCGTAATAATTTAGCAAGCTTAATTAACGCCCAGTACCAGACGCAGGACTTGACGCTCGTGCTGTCCTGAAAGATCCCGCCGCCGCCGAAGATTAATCTCTCGCAATTAATTAAAGTCTTAATTAAAGCTTTAAAGCTCCACCGCGAAATAGCTTTAATATTAAATATATTTTCAGTATTGTCCGGCTGATTAGATAAAATTATGATCTCGCTGCGATTAATGCCAGCTCTTTCAAGCATGTTCAAGCTTGCTTGAAGCAGAAGCTCGTCGCCGAAGTTATTAAAGCCGTAATAGCCGATTAGAGCCGCCTTATACTTTCGCATTTAATTTTAAATTAAATAAATAAAGGCTTAATAAATTTTAATAGCGGCAGCAAAATGAATTTTACGCATAAAGTTATTATTAAGCCTAATAATAATCCCGTCCAAAGGCCGTTGAACTCGCGAAGTAATATTAATAATAAAGGCGTATGAAAGTGGCAGAAGCTGTTCACGATTGACGAGAAGCCAAGCGCAACGCCTATTCTCAAAACTTCTCTATAACGAGCCCATAAATTATTTTTGACTAAAAATCCCAGCAATAATAAACACGGCCAGCCTAAAAATACTTCTTTGCTTCTTGGCCTTGCGATTAATAAACGCTCTAAGCTCTCGCGTATTCGAGCCTCGAAGCCAGGAATAAAGCTCACGTTGCCGCTCCTGAATAGCATAATGCCAAGGCCTAATAATAACACGCCGCAAAGTGCAAGCTCGCCCCAGAGCGGAGGACGCGACATGATAGTATAAAGAGACTCGGGATGAACTCGCTTGCGTAAGTCGTGAATTAAGACTAATAATGGCGGCAGCATTAAAGTCAGCTTAACGCCCGAGAAAGTTTGCAGTCTGAGCATATAGCTCGGCACGCTGAAGAACGACGCAACTGCAAGTCCTCCGGCTAAAGCAATTAATAAAGCTTTAAATAATCGCGTCAAGAATTTATTATTAAAGTCTAAAGCAGCGAGCGAAGCCTCAGTCACTATAAACGGCGCGGCGAATGCTCCGGTTAATCTCGCTGTGCTGTTGGACTTTGAAATCAAGAATGCTAATAAGCCTGAAATAATTATAAATTTAGCTATAAATAATATATTAAGCTTGTCAGGCATGGGCGCAAATTTAATTCGTAATATAAACATGTAAAGCGATAAGATAAACACGCTTGATAACGCCCAAGCGGCTAAAATATTATTTAATTTAAAATTAAAATTTAAATCAGCAAAGTTTGCCTTAGGCCAAGCCATTTTGAAATTATTTATGCGCGTCAAGCCCTGAGCTAATAATTTAACTTCGTTTGTGTAATCGTTTAAATTATATTCGGCTGTGTTTGCCGGCGGAGTGCGCAGCAATAAAAGCCTGACTGAACGTTCGACGGCGGCGCGTATTAATCTTTCACGCAGAGCTTTGCGCGTTATATTTCTCGCGGTCATTTCTTCGTTGGTGACGCTGTGCAATGGGATTAAATACGGCGAGGCCTTATGATTTAACGCCGGAGCTCCGACCTGACGCGAGAACTCGACTAAAGCAAGCGGCAATTTTAATTTGTGCGCTGTATCCGCCATGACGCTAACGTCCGGCCAGCCCGAGACTATTTCACCCGCCGGAGCGAACGCGCCTATATCATAGCTTGCATTGACTTTCTCAAGCATAAGCGACGCGTTCTCAGCCATCCAGCCGAAGGACTGCGCCGGTCTGTAAAATATTTTCAAATTTAATTTCTTTGCAAGCTCGAGGCCGTCTATATCCGGCACTATTCCCACGGTCTTGAACATGTTGACAGGGAACGGCAGATGCACAGCCATATTATTATCATTATTAACAATATTAAATCTTGCCTTAAGCCATGAGTTTAAAATATCAGCATAGGGCGAGCCTGGCATAATTGAAATTATAGTTCCTGCTGTGCCGTTTAAGCTTGATTTTAGTTCTGCATAGCCAATGCCGTTGTTCGAGTCGTCGCCGGTAAGCTCGCTGACCATTAAGCCGCTTAATCCGTTATTAATTAAAGTCTTTAACGCGTCCTCAACGCTGACATTAGCTCCGAGTGCGAGATTTAAAACTTCTCGATAATCAGCAATGATCGCAACGCTTTTATCGCCTTGTTCAAGCGCAACTCTAAATTTTAAAGCATAGGCCGCGCAAGCTAACGCAATAATTAAAATTATAAAATTAAACAAAACTCTTTTGATACGCAATCTCAATAAAGCTCCTTTAAATTATTTAAATTATTTTAAATATTATATTACAAGCGTGACGTGCGATTTGTGATAATATATTTAAATCATGTTTATATTTATTTCTGGAGCATCACGGAGCGGCAAGAGCGAATTTGCCGAGAATATTTGCGGAGAGCTTGCGGCTGATAACCGCAAGATTTATTTGGCGACGGCTCAAGTCTATGATGAAGATATGAGACGGCGGGTTGAGCGTCACAGGGCAATGCGTAAAAATAAAAATTTTATAACGCTTGAGAAGACGCATAATTTGCACGAGATTTTTGATTTAATAAATAAAGATGATAATATTTTGCTTGAGTGCTTGCCGAACTTGGCCGCGAACGAATTATTTATTGACGAGAGCATTAAAGATTTAAATTTTGTTAAAGCAAAAATTTTTAATGAAATTCTTGAATTAAATTTTATAGCTAAAAATTTAATAGTCGTGAGCGACGATATTTTTTCCGACGGAATAATTTATGACGGCATGACGGAGAATTATATAAAATTGCTCGGCGAGCTTCACTGTTTAATTGCGGCTCAGTCTGACAAAGCGATTGAATGCGCGTCGGGGCTTGCGTATTATTTTAAATAAAAATAAATTATAATTAATATTAATAAAGGAGATTAATAAATCATGAGCGAAATTTTTGAAAGCTTTAGAAAGATTGGCATTGTGCCGGTCGTTGTGCTTGACGATGCGAAGGACGCGGAGAAGTTGGGCGAGGCTCTTTGCGAGGGCGGTTTGCCGTGCGCTGAAGTGACTTTCAGAACTGACGCCGCGCTCGAGAGCATTAAGATCATGGCGAAGAATAAAGATTTATTTGTCGGCGCGGGAACTGTGCTGAGCATTGAGCAGGTTGACAAGGCCGTTAATGCCGGAGCAAAGTTTATAGTCAGCCCGGGACTTAATCCTAAAGTTGTTAAGTACTGCGTTGATAATAATATCCCGATCACGCCCGGCACTCAGACACCGAGCGAGATGGAACAGGCTTTAGAGCTTGGCCTGAAAGTCGTAAAATTCTTCCCGGCGGAGCCCGCAGGCGGCTTGAATATGATTAAGGCAGTCGCCGCGCCTTATACTCAATTAAAATTTATCCCGACCGGCGGCATTAATTCTAAAAATGTTAGAGATTATTTAATGTATGACAAGATTTTAGCGTGCGGCGGAAGCTGGATGGTCAAGAAGGATTTAATCGCGGCCGGCCAGTGGGACAAGATCAAGAGCATGGTCAAAGAAGCTGCTGAGATAGTCAAAGAAATGAGAGGTTAATTTAAAATTTAAAATGTTAAATTTAAATTTAAGAGACGCTAAGAGCTGCAAGTTCGACGCTGCGAGTTTGGGCGAAGTAATGCTCCGGCTCGACCCGGGCGAGGGAAGAATCAGAACGGCGAGAAGTTTCAGAGCATGGGAAGGCGGCGGCGAGTACAACGTTATTCGCGGCCTGCATAA
>JAFSNU010000224.1 GCA_017447325.1 Synergistaceae bacterium
CGTTTAAATAAATCATTAATTTTAAATTCATTTATAAACGTCAAGCCCGGGGCGATCATCTCGACAAACAAGCCTTTAAAATTTAATAAAATATATGCAGCTATATGCTGTTTAATATAACCTTGGCCTATGTCGCCCTTTGCAGCGTACTGCTCATGAATTGCAAGCTCGTCAAAATTTTTATATTTATCATAAAGCATTTTATTAAATATTTTATTTACTTTTAAATCATTCTCATCGTTATGCGGCATTTTATTTACGACTTGATAAGTCAACGGCGCGTAATAATCAAACGAATCTTTAACTCGAAGCGGCGTGTACATAGTCTCGAAGTTCACATGATGATAATGCGCGTTTCTAATGCACCATCCTCCGAACATCGCAAGATAAACGCACAAATATAAAACGCCAAGCTTAAAATTTATTTTCTTAAATATTAATGCGAAAATTATAATTACAGCTAATAACATATTAAAATACAAAAGCGCCGGCCTTGTCCATAACGCGTAATTAATAGCTAAAATGCTTAACGCTGCGTATAATTTAACCCGCGAGTAATAATATTTTATAAATAAAAATGCGCTTAAAGTTATCAAGAACGAGAACGGCACGTCCGTTAAAATTTTAACCGCCTTGTCATACGATGCAAGATCTAAAATATAAAATAATACTGCAAGCAAGCCGTAAATTTTATTTTTATTATTATTTACAATTTTATTCACGCAGTAAAATATCATGCAGGAATTTAAAATGCACATCAAAGCCTGCAAGCTTAACACAATAAAATTCTTATCAAAATTAATTTTAAATAAATCAGCGAGCCAATATATTAAAGCAAGAAACAACGGATAGCCCGGCGTTCGTATCCAGATAGGCGTACCTGATGCGTCGAGAAAAATTTTAAACTTCAAAAAATTTTCAGCCGGCACGATATAAGTCATTGTGTCCGGCTCTGCATACGAGCTTGAATAAATCAACGACGTTAGAAGTCCTGCAGCTTGAATAATTAATAAAGCTATAAAAATTAATTTGTAATTTGAATTAGCAAATTCTAACAGTGCGCAAAGATGGCTCTGCTCTGCTCTGAGCCTACCACATTTTTCATAATTTTACAACCTCGCTTTTAAGTATTTTTAAATTTAAATTAAAAATCTCCGCGCGTGAATTTAATTTTAAAATTTTGTTAGACATGCGGAAATTATTTTTAATTTTTAGCTTTAAGCCTGAATAAAGTAATTTCAGAATTATCAAATATCCTGACAGGGAAGCCGCCCCATTGAGACGTGCCCGGGCTGACATATAATTTCATAATATGCTTTGACTTGTCTTGTAATTCAGCTTCAACATCATACCAGCCTTTAACATAGCCCTTATTAACTTTTTGAATTATCTTGGCAAGGCCGGGCATCTGTCCGCCGTGAGTGTGTCCCGAGACCTGCAAATCAATTTTAAATTTCGCGTTCTCTCTCGCGTTGCCGGGGCGGTGATCCATCAATATTACAGGCATTTTATTTAAATCTTCAGGCTTAATATCAGCCAGAGCTTTATTTAAATCCGGCGCAGGAAACGGCGTGCTAAAGCCGAAGCCCGGGGTCTTGCCCTGCTCGTCAGGCACTCCGGCGATAATTAAATTATTATTTATAATCACGCTCTCGTTCTCGAGCATGTTAATTCCCCAGCTCTCAAGCACTTCAAACCATCTTTCATAGCCCGAATAATATTCATGATTGCCGGACGTTCCTAAAACTCCGAACTTTGCGCGTAAATCTTTTAAAGGCTCTAAGTCATAGCGCCGCTGCTCTACGCTGCCGTCAACGAAATCGCCCGGGATTAAAATTAAATCAGGCTTAAGCGCATTAGTCTTATCGACCACAGCCTGCACAAACTCGCGGCGATTTAACGAGCTTGCATGAATATCAACTAATAACGCAATTTTAAAATCTTCAAGCTCAGGGCTTAAATTTTTTATATAAAAATCTTGATATTTAACGTCCGGCACTCGCACCGCCTCCCACGTCCCGTAAAAGCTGAAGCATAAAGCTATAAATATCACAACCCGCGAGGCCAAGTCCGCATTAAATTTTATTTTAAATAATTTACACGCTAGCCAGGCCAAATCTTTTATAAATAATAAAAATAAAGCTATAATAATAAACGCATACATGACAGAACCTGCAATAATAACCCAGCGCGGAGCGTCCGGCGTGAACAATCCGCCCGAAAATATTAATCTTAATATAAAATCTTTGCAAACTATAATTAATAAAGCTATGCTAAATAAAATTTTAAAATTATTAGCGATCTTCAGCGGCCATATCATGCTTAAATTTAAATAGCTCAATATCACCGCGAACAACACAAACGCAGTTATAAAAAATCTCAGCAAATTTCAAAACTCCTTTATTTATAATTTATCTTCCTGTTCTTCGCGCTCTAACTCGTCGAGTATCGCCCTGATTTTGTCAGCAAGCTCCGGCACTCTCTGCTTTGAAGTATTCCAAACAGTCTCATACTCTAATTTATAGTAATGATGAACTGCTATATGGCGCATTCTAATAATATCCCGCCATGGCACGTCCGAATGCGATTTTATAAATTCGTCAGAAAGAGAATTAGCAATCTCGCCAATTTGGAGAATAGACATTATTACGGCATTGCGATAAACAATTCCATTTTCTTCGTCCAAAAATAATTCTTTGTCGTCACGAAAACTTTTATGCGCTAATTTCACTGCCTAACAATGTTTCAAAATATATCTAATTCTCGTTATGTCTCTATCGCGCTGTGTTATCATACAAAAGCACCTCGTCATTCTTAACTTCCTGCATAAATCTCGATTCTTCAGGAATCCCGTTAAGCACAATGTCAACCTGCATCCCCAGAGCGTCCTCGAGATCGCAATATAAACCGCCAAGCGCAAAAAGATCCCGCAGTTTACCCTTATGGACAAAA
>JAFSNU010000225.1 GCA_017447325.1 Synergistaceae bacterium
CAAGCTTAAAACTTTCGCCGGATTTTAATTTTAAAATTTTAGAATTAAACGGCGCGTCGCTGGGAATATCATAATTATCTTTAAAATTTAAATTCATCACGTCAAGGGCTTTGTTAATGTGAAGCTCGCGGGGTTTGCCGTCCTGCCCAAGCCGATTATAATCGTAAACTCTATAAGTTATATTAGAGTTCTGCTGAGTTTCAGCCAACAAAATTCCGCCGCCGATCGCGTGGATAGTTCCCGCCGGAATATAAAACGCGTCGCCTGGCTTGACTTCAATTTTATTAAGCAAGCTAATTAAATTATTATTTTTAATAGCGCTCTCGACTTCGCCGCGCGTGTAAGTTTTGTTAAAGCCCAAATATAAAAATGCGCCCGGCTTGCAGTCGATAACATGCCACATCTCGGTCTTGCCGGAGTCATGCTCATGCTTTAACGCGTAATTATTATCCGGATGAACCTGAACGGAGAGCGGCAAGTTAGACTTAATAATTTTAATCATGACCGGAAATTTGAAATCAAACAGCTGCGAGAGCTTTAAATTTTGATTAACGACCTCGCAGTCGCCGTCCCGATGCGCTGACAGCGACCAAAATTCATAGCCCCAAATATAATTTTTCGTCACGTGATTAAGTTCATAAAGATTTATGATAATCGCCTCGTTTAAAATTTTTGTAATTATTATACGTGATAAAATTAATAAAAATTTTAAAATGCGAAAGGATTTTTAATTAAGATGCTGAGCTTTGACATAGATAAATTAAAATTTAATTCAGACGGATTAATCCCGGCGATTATAGTTGACGATGCTACGCAAAAAGTTTTGATGCTCGCATACATGAATAAAGAGAGTTTAAAGATATCGCTTGAGCGTGAATTAACTTGTTTCTGGAGCAGGTCGCGGCAGGAGCTGTGGCTCAAGGGCGAGACGAGCGGAAATTATCAGCACATAATTTCTATTAAGACAGACTGCGACTGTGATACTTTATTAATCAGCGTTAAGCCGGACGGGCCGGCCTGTCACTTGGGGACTGTCTCGTGTTTCGACAACGATAAAAATTTTTGCAAAAAATTTGATTTGGATGACTTAATGAAATTAATTAAGGGCCGCAAGACGGAGAAAGTCGAAGGATCGTACACGTCATATTTATTTGATAAAGGTCTCGATAAAATTTTGAAGAAAGTCGGCGAGGAAAGCACTGAAGTTATTATAGCCGCGAAAGACAAGGACAAGGCCGAAACGATTTACGAGATTGCGGACTTGACTTATCATGTTTTAGTCTTAATGGCCGAGGCCGGCATCGAGCCTGAAGAAATTATGAAAGAATTAGAGTCGCGCCATGTTATAGATCACAAAGTCAAGCAAGAGAAAATGACGAAATAAATTTTTAAATTTTTAATTTATAGAAAGATATAAAGGCTGAGATAATTTAAATGATTTTGAGCGACTATCACGTTCACACGAAATTTTGCGACGGCAAGAGCACTTCTGAGGAGATCGTGCAGGCGGC
>JAFSNU010000226.1 GCA_017447325.1 Synergistaceae bacterium
GTTTTGCGGTATCTGCGGAAAATTAACCCGCTGCGCTTTAAAATATTTGCGCGATCATTCACGGGAATGTCGAGCTTTTTTATTTCAAACATTTGCCTGCTCTCTCTTTCTGAAGCGGCAATTTACGATATTACAAAACATTTAAACTTAAATTAAAATAAAAACAATTTCAAATATTTTAGCAATATAAGAAGCAGCCGTCTCGTTGCTTTCTTCTATATCCCGGTAAGTTCCAGCTTACCGGGATATAGCGATTAAAATTTAATTTATTCTTGACAAATATTATTTATATTTGTTATAATTTATTTACCCTGAAGAGAGGAGATAATTAAATGAAAAAGAGCTATTCATCACGGGAAATTATCCAAATTATCAGGGAAAACGGCTGGTATTATGTTGACTGCGACGGCGACCATCATCATTATAAACATCCGACTAAAAAGGGCAAGGTAACAGTCACTCATCCAGTTAAAGACGTAAGCAAGACAGTTTTAAAAGGTATCGCGGCGGTCACAGGGCTGAAATTTTAGCCCGCCGCCATTAAATAAAATATAAAAGGAGCGAATTATCATGCAAGACCGTTATGTATTTCCCGCGCTGTTCGGCTATGACGTTCCCGGGCAAGTCGGCGTGTGCTTCCCTGATTTGCCGGGCTGCACCGCTCAAAGCAGCAGCGACATAGAAGCCTTAAAAAATGCCCGCGAGGCATTGTCTTTACATTTATATTATATGGAAAAAGACGGCGACGAGATACCAAGTCCAAGCCAAATTAAAGATTTAAAGCCCGACGCTGACGAGGCTGTAGTTTTAGTTGACGTGTTCATGCCGTTCTTTCGCGAACATATGGACAATAAAGCAGTCAACCGCACAGTAACGCTGCCCAGCTGGCTTAATAGAGAAGCTAAAGCCGCAAATATAAATTTCTCGCAAATTTTGCAGGACGCGCTGATGGAACGACTTAATATTCACAGAGAAATTAAACACACAGCATAGCAAGCCCCCAGCCAGGGCTTTTAATTGTAATTAATCTCGCTAAAACACCGCATTTTCACGCAATTAAAAATTTTTTAAAAAAGGGCTTGACATAAAAAAAATTTTGGATTAAAATATCGCCATAAACAAAAAAGGAGGCAACGAATGGTAAAGCGAACAAAAGAAATCAACATCATTTTTCGCCTTACTAAAGAAGACGCAAGAGAGTTTAAAGCTCAATGCGCATTAGACGAAGTTACAATGCAAGATGTGCTTGAGCAAGCGGTAAAAAGTTTTTTGAAAAAGCGCAAAGAAAAAGCCGAATAGTTGTCAACCCTAGGAAAGTTCCAACTAAACGGCTCAGGCAAATTCAGAAGCTCGGCTTCTTATTTGTGAGTTATATTATATCACATTTAAAAGTACTCTTCTGGATTTCGAAAATTAAAATTTAAAAATTTATTTAAAACTCGAGAGGAGAGTATTTTATTATGACAAGCATTACTAACAGCAGCATTAACAACGCATTCGAGGCATTCAAGACGGCGGCCAGCGGCGAAGAGCAGGTTAAGATTTTAAGCGCGCTGAAAGTCACGGAGCTTAGAGAGCTTACGAAGTGGCAGAGCATAAGGCTCACCGGCAAGACGCGCAAGGCTGACATTATCGAGGCGGTTATCGACGGCATGAGACAGAACGTTATTCATTTCATGGAGAACGCCATGCTCGGCACGCGCAAATCACTTAA
>JAFSNU010000227.1 GCA_017447325.1 Synergistaceae bacterium
AAAAATTAAATAAATTATAAATTTAAATTTAATTTTAAATTAAAAGGGGAGAAAGATTTTTGCTAAACACTTTCATTCAGCAAGTGATTAACGGCTTGTCTTTAGGCTCGGTCTATGCGCTGATTGCGGTCGGCTATTCGCTTGTGTATTCTATTTTATTATTCTCGAACTTCGCGCACGGAGGATTTTTAGTAATCGGAGGCTACGCGTGCTATTTCTTATTAACTCGCCTGGGCTACGGCGTGGCTGTCTCAATGGCCGGAGCATTAATCGCTTCAGGCTTATCTGCAATTTTGACAGAACGCTTAGCATATAAGCCCATACGCGAGCGCACGCCCATTACTCTTTATTTATTAATAGCCTCGATGGGAGTTAATATCATAATCGAAAATTTATTCGTCGTGACGATCGGAGGAAGAATACGCGCTCTGCCGCAGAATACTTTTCCGACCGGAGTCATCGAATTATTTAACGGCGTCACTGTGAGCATGTCGGACATAATTTCGCTATTAGCTGCAATAATATTTTTGAGCTTGCTTGAATTATTTTTGACGAAGACGCGCTGGGGTCTTGCGATACGTGCGGCGGCCTGCGACTTAAAGACTGCCGGACTAATGGGCGTGAATACAACTTTCTTAATTGCTTTAGTATTTTTCATGGCGGGGTTGCTTGCGGCTGTCGGAGGAATTTTCTTGTCCGTGCGCTACAGCCTTTATCCTCAATTAGGCTCGATCACAACTAAAGCATTTGTCGCGGCTGTTATAGGCGGACTTGGCTCATTGCCAGGAGCGGTGCTCGGCAGTTTGATTTTAGGCTTGGCCGAGATGCTCACGGCTGGATTTATCAGCTCTCAGATGCGCGACTTGGTTGTTTATTCGCTGTTAGTTATAATGCTATTAATAAAGCCGGCGGGATTCTTTGGCCGGAGAGTTTTAGATAAAATATAAATTTAATAATCATGAACGCGAGATATAAAATCAGCCTGTTGAGACAGGGCATGAAATTTTAATTTAAATTTAAATTAAGAGAGTGATAATTTTATTATGCTTAAATTAAGCAAGGTTAATATTTTTATAATTATTTTAGGTCTTTTAATGGCGTACTGGCCAATGGGCGGCTATCAGGAAGGAATTATAATTTTATTATGCATTAACGCGATAGCTGCGATGGGAGTTTCAATTCTAACGGGTTTCACTGGAATATTCACGCTCGGACACGCCGCATATATGGCTTTAGGCGCATATACTACGGCAATTTTAACAGTCAGATATGACGTTCACTGGCTGCCGGCCTTGATAGCGGGCGGCATTGTAGCTTTAATTATTGCCTGGCTCATAGGCATTCCAACTTTAAAATTAACCGGCGACTACTACGCTATAGCGTCAATAGGACTGGGCGAGGCGATTAGATTAATACTCGAGAACTGGCAGTCATTCACACGCGGCTCCCGAGGCTTCCCGGGGATCGATCCTTATACAACCCGCACTATCGCCGTCGTATCTTTTACAATCTTAGCAATATTTATTTTAAATTTGCTTAACGGCAGGCTTGGCCGTGAGCTTAAAGCTTCGCGCGACGATAATATCGCGGCCTCGTTCATGGGATTTAACACGCCTGCGTCAAAGATGAAAGCATTATTAATTTCTGCGTTTTACTGCGGAATTGCCGGAGCATTGCTCGGCGGCTACATGAGTTTCATTCAGCCGTCTATGTTCGACATGATGAAGTCAACAGAGCTTACTGCCGTAGTCGTATTCGGAGGACTCGGCTCAATGACCGGCACTATTCTCGGCTCGGCTGCTATTACTTTAATAATGGAATATTTTAGAGATATTTCGCAGTATCGAATGCTGATTTACGGATTATTATTAGTTTTAATAATGGTCTTCAGGCCTGAGGGCTTATTAGGCAGCCGCGAGATCTGGGAGATTTTTAAATTTAAAAATATTTTAAAGAGCGGGAATTAAAACATGAATAACAGCGAAAATAATTTTATATTAAAGTTAATAAATATTAATTTGCGTTTCGGCGGCGTGCATGCTGTGCGCGATATAAATATTAATATAGTTAATAAAAACATCACGGGAATTATAGGCCCGAACGGCGCAGGCAAGACGACTTTGTTTAATATCATCTCGGGAATTTACAAGCCCGACAAAGGCCGTATTATTTATAAAGATCAAGATATAACTAAACTTCCGCCGCATAAAATTTCGCGCTTAGGCATTGCGAGAACGTTCCAGAATTTAAGATTATTAGCTCGCAGCTCAGTGCTTGATAATATTATCACGGCTGCTCAAAATAAATTTTATAATTATAATTTTATCGAGAACATGCTTCACGTCGGCAGATGGCGCAAGGCTGAACGCGAGTTAAAAGATTTAAGCATGAATTATTTGGAGCGTTTAGGCCTCGCGGACAGGGCAAGCCAGGACGCTGGAACTCTGCCCTACGGAATGCAGCGCCGTCTTGAGATCGCGCGAGCTTTAGCCTTAAAGCCTGAGTTATTATTATTAGACGAGCCGGCCGCCGGAATGAACACCGAAGAAGTTATAGAATTAAACGAGTTAATAACTAATATTCATAAAGATTTTGATTTAAGCATAATTATAATCGAGCATCACATGGACTTAATCATGAAGATCTGCCCGAAAATTTATTGCTTAAACTTCGGCACTGAGATCGCGAACGGCTCGCCGGAAGACATCCGCGCCAACCAGGAAGTTTTAACGGCGTACTTAGGCGGCAAGAAATAATTTTATAATTTAAATAAATTAACGCCTTGAGCTTTAAAATTTGTATTAAGCCCAAGGCGTTTTAATTTTAAATTTTAATTTTATTAATTAAATAATCTCGACGCCCTGCGACTTTAAATCATCTAAATTTTTAACATGGCCGTCATGATTTACCCAAGCTAAAGCGTCTGCTAATAATTTAACTTTATAATTATTCTTAAAGAACGCGAGCAACGTTTCTCTAACGCAGAACTCGCTGGCAATTCCAGCAACTATAACATTATCATGCTCTAAATCAATCTCATCATGCAAAGCTTTATTATTATAATTCTTCGCGTTAAACGCCGAGTACTCGTCCGTCTCATCTTCACAGGCTTTAAAATAAATATTTCTTAATTTATCCGGCCTGTTCTCAGGCTTCAAGATTTTATTATAAAAATCTTCGTGAAGCTCCGCGCCGTGCGTTCCTGCTACGCAGTGAACCGGCCAAGTCCCGCCGTGATTGTTCGCAGTGAAGCTGTGATGCGTAATTTTATGTCCGTCCGCCGAGTAATATACTTTTAAATCATCATGCTTATTAATATAATCGATAATATTATTCACGGCGTTAAACGCATTTTCGCACGATAAACTTCCGTCGATAAAATCATACTGACAGTCAACAACTACTAAAACATCAGACATTTTAATTATCACTCCTAAAATTTTAATTAAATATATTACTTAAGTTCAATCTTAAATCCTTTTTGCTTTGCAAAGATTAATATTTTTTCAGGCTCAAGTTCCAAATACTCTGACAGTTTACTAAGCGAAAGAATGCCGTCGTTCATCATTTTTAACAAAGCCCGTTTGCGGCGTCTATCTTCCCGCTTTTTAATTCGCTTTTCTGCAAGTTTCTTACCTTCCTCTATGCCTATCTTCACGCCTTTTTCGAAGCCTTTCATGAAGCCTTCTTTGCGAGCGTCTTTCGTCCATATCTCATAAATTCTGTCCCACACCGCGGCCATCTCAGTCATTGGCTTTATAACTCCTAAAATATTAATCAACTTGAAGATTAAAGCCTTTTTTCTCTGCAAATTTTAATATTTTTTCAGGCTCAATTCCCGAATAAGCTGACAACTTATCAAGCGATAAAACACCGTTGTTAATCATGTTTAATAAAAATTGCTCGTCGCGTCTCTTAGCTTGTATCTTGGCTCGTCTCTCGGCAAGTTTTGTAGCTTCTTCGCGTGCGTCTTTCGTCCATATCTCATAAATTCTATCCCACGTTGCGGCCATCTCAGTCATTTGCTTTTCCATCCTTTCTTCTGCTACTGTCCTTGCCCGTTCAGCGAACAAATTATAGTGCATTTTGTCAGGTTCTCTGCACGTGAAATCATGCATCAAACGTCCTAAATCCGTATCGTCCGCGTTTCTCGAGGCATTTACGTATATAATATGCGTCCCGTCATTGAACAATTTTCCTGTCTTTATATTCACGCGTTCTATAACATAAATAGCCTCACCGTCGCCTAACACGTCTTTCTCAGTTATAAAAATAACGACGCTCTCATGCCTTTTTAATTCCCTAAAATCCTGACCGGCCTTTAAAATATTAACGTCAAGCATCGCGCTGTTATATCTGGCTCTCTGAGGCACAGCTCCGGAACTGCCGCGCTGAATTTCTATGTCATACTCCGTATTTTCGCCGTCAACTGCGTAAATATCAAATATAACAGACCGTGATTTATCAGCTCCGTTTAATTCATACTGCGTCTCTAATTTCTTTACAGTCAAATCAGGCTTGTTCATAATAATTCTTAACGCAAGCTCAACGCACGGAATATTATCATGAAAAAATATTCTCATGTAAACGTCGTCCATAAGCGTCGAACGCCTTAAAGCTTCGTCTATATCAATGCCTGAATCGGCTAAAATTTTAAATTTTTTCTCGTCCAAGTTTTTTATCTCGCGAAATAAATAACTTTATCGTAGTCTTCAGGCAAATATTTATAAATCAAAATATAAAACGCGCTGCTTAATCTGTTTAAATATTTAATAATATCGGGCCGCTCGTTGTCGGGATAAGCTTTGCACGCGCAGATCTCAACTTCACGCGTTATAGTGCGCAGCAAATTTAACTCAGCAGCCCAGCGTCCCATGTCAGCGTGCGGCATTATATGCCCCAAGCCGTAATGTGCTTTCGGATTATGCGAACGCTCGTGAATCTCTTCCTCCGAAAATCCCCAGAGCTCAAGATCCCCGCAAGGCGTCCCTTTAACTTCGCTGATTCTTAATTTTTCAAAATTTTTATGAATAATATCCATGTCAGTATATAACAATAAATTTTTTGCCTCGCCGGCCTGCGTCTGCAATAAAATTATCCGCGCGTTCAGTTCGTCAAGCTTACCGCGCAGCTCTATCCTTGGATCCGTCTTGCTCACAAGCTCCGGCCCGTATAAATTCGTCATGCTATCGTCTTTCATCTTTATATATCACACCTTAAAGCTTTAAATTTTAAATTTATTTTAATATCTTATAATCTTACAGCCTGCGTCTAAATTTTATAACGCGCATAATTAAAGCTCAGCGCAAATTTATTTTATAAAATTTTATTTTATTATTTTATAAAGTCGCAGCCATAACGGCCTTTATCGTGTGCATTCTGTTTTCTGCCTCGTCAAAGACCCGCGAGTAATAAGCTTCAAAAACCTCTTCAGTCACTTCCGATCCCTTAACCGCCGGAAGACAATGCATAAATATGCAGTCTTCATTATTATTTAAAGCTATTTGCATAAGTTCAGCATTAACCTGCCAAGGCTTTAATAAATTATAACGCTCCTGCTTCTTCGCCTCTTCGCCCATCGAGACCCAAACGTCAGTATAAACTGCGTCAGCATTTTTAACAGCTTCACGCGGCTCGTTTATAACTTTTATAAAATTTTTATTATTATTTTCAGCTATAACAGCTTCGCATTTTTTAATTAAATTTGCGTCCGGCTCAAGCTCTCTCGGCGAGCTGACAATATAATTTATATTCATCTTCGCGCACGCAAGCATTAACGCGTTGCTCATGTTATTGCGACCGTCGCCTAAATAAACTAAAGTCAAGCCCTTTAATTTTCCAAAATTTTCTTGTAAAGTTAATAAGTCTGCCAAGGCTTGAGTTGGATGATCGGTGTCAGTAAGGCCGTTCCACACAGGCACGCCGGAATATTTTGCAAGCTCTTCGACAACGCTCTGTTTAAAGCCGCGAAACTCGATTCCGTCGAACATGCGGCCTAAAACTCTCGCAGTGTCCTTAACGTCCTCTTTATGGCCGAGCTGTATGTCGTCTTTATTTAAATATTCAGGGAACGCGCCCTCGTCATTGCACGCGACAGTAAAGGCGCATCTGGTTCTTGTCGAGGGCTTTTCAAATATAAGCGCGATATTTTTTCCGGCTAATAAATTTCCGCGAATGCCCGCGCGTTTCTTCGCCTTTAAATCAGCCGCAAGGTCTATCAAATATTTTATCTCGAAAGGCGTGAAGTCCGCCAAGCTTAACAAGCTTCGTCCCTTCAAATTAACAGCCATGATATGCAGTCACTCTCCCTGAACTTCAAGTTAAAAAATTTATAATATTATACTATTATTTATTTACCGCGTCTAATAAAAAAGCCCCGCTTAATTCAAGCAAGGCTGTTATAATTTTTAAATTTAATTTTATTTAATTAAAGCTTGAAGCTTAACGCTGACTGCTTGATTTAAATTTTCGCCGCCTTTAATTTCAAACTCGGCAATTCTTAACGGGAAAGGCAGCGCCCGCCACTCGGCCAAGACTTTTATTATATTCGTATAATTGCCTTTAATATTTAAATCAAGATTTAAAATATTCTGACCGCTCTCGTCGTCATTAGCAACCTGCGACGAAATTATTTCAACGTCATTGCTTGTCACGATCTTTTGCACTTCGTCCTGAAAATCTACATCGGCCGGCAGCGGCTGCAATAAATTATTTAAAGCTTTTAAATCATTCAGCGTGTCAGTCAAATTATCGCGCTCAGACTTATTATTAGAAATTTGCAGCATCACGCCCTGCGCGTTTAACTCAGCGTATAAATTATTTAAATAGCTCGACTTATAATAAAGATAAAACGCGACGCAGGCAATAAATATTCCAAGCAAAATAAATAACCCGGCAAGCACCGCCGCCGCGCGTCTCTCATTCTCATTCATGATTTAAATTTAAAATTTTAATTTTAATTTAGCCCGGGACGCCGATATATGCGACCGTAATATCGCCGCAGTATTCAGGCTTTATATCCATGCACTTCTTCATTCGGTGAAACGTCACGGTCTTATGAGCCTTAACAGCCGCGCCTAACTCGTCGCCCGTGTTAGCGTCAAGCCCAGACGGAATATCAACCGATACAACATGAAACGCGTTTTGATTTATAGCTTCAACAACTTTTTTATATAAGCCCTCGAGCGGCCTGTTCAAGCCAGTTCCGAATATCGCGTCAACACAAGTCTCGCAGCCCTTCAAAGCTGAGACAAAATCATCAAACTCCTCGCCGTCTTCGCCGTCTAAATCTAAAATATTTATAACGTCCGGCGCTAAGTGCTTCATGATAGTCAAATTAGTCGTAAAGTCAGCAGCGGCCTTCTCAGTGTCGCCGATTATAAACACTCTAACATCTTTGCCCAGCACGCATAAATGCCGCGCTATAGCCAAGCCGTCGCCGCCGTTGCTCCCGACAGAGCAAACAACCGCAAATCGCGTATAGTCCCACAGCTCGCGCACTACAGCAATAGCCGCATTTTCCATTAACAATATGCTGGGGATTCCAAAATCTTCAACAGCCCGCCTGTCAACGTCGCGCATCTCTTCACGCGATATAGTCTCAGGCGAAGTCACGCCGTAATAAACAACCTCGCGCTGGAAAAATCCGCCGCTGTCTATCTCTTCGTCATAATTTTTAGTTAAGGCCATGATTTAACGTCCCGCTATCACAGATTTTAAACTCGTTAATTTATTAGACGCGATGCGCATAAAGGCCGAGTACATCATTCGAGTTTCGGCAAGCGCGGCCATCTCTTTTTCCGGATCAACATTATTTTGATCAAGTCTATAACGCTCGTCTCTAATTAAAGTTTCAGACGCGTGAACGTCGCTCATTCTCATCGGATGAGACGGGATATGCCCCTGGCTTGTCACAGTCATGTGCAGTTTTTTATCGCGCTCCATAACTTCTTTCATTTGATCCTCAAACGAGACGTTATGACGAGCATAGCCGGGCGTGTTCGCGTTCGCAATATTTTTAGTTATCGCGTTAAAGCGCGTCGCTAAACTCTCAGCTTCTTTGTCTATTACGCTCCAAGTGAAATCTCCAAGCATTTTTTATTCTCCGATTTATAAATTTTATAAATAAAAATAATTTATAAATAATTTATTAAATTATAATAAATATCTTCTAATATCGCGATTTTCAACGAGCTGGCTTAATCGCTCTTTAACAAGCTCCGGCGTGATCTCGATCTCGTCAACGTCTTCGTCACAGACGTTAAAGCTTATCTCCTCTAATAACTGCTCCATCATAGTATGCAGTCTCCGCGCGCCTATGTCTTCCATTTCAGAATTCATTTTGCT
>JAFSNU010000228.1 GCA_017447325.1 Synergistaceae bacterium
CCTCTTTTAATTTATAATAAATTAAATTAATTTAAATTTTATTTATTTTATATTTATGGTTAAGCATAGTCAATTAAATTTTAAAATTTTTTAAGACTTGAAAGGGCAACACCCCTCTGTCACGTTGTGACATACTCGAGAGTACATGCCCGTACTCTCTCAACCTTACAGGGGCGACGAGAAGTTTTGCTATGCTTGATATAAATTTTAAAAATATGAAAGGCGGATTAAAAAATGTGCGGAATTTTGGGATACACTGGCAAGAAGCAGGCCGCGCCGATCTTATTAGACGGACTGGCAAAGCTTGAATACAGAGGCTACGACTCAGCCGGAATTGCAGTCTATGACGGAACGCAAATTAATATTAAAAAATCAAGAGGCCGTTTAAAAATTTTGGCCGACATGACTAATAACGGCGATTTATTAAACGGAACTTGCGGCATCGGACACACGCGCTGGGCAACTCACGGCGAGCCGTCCGACACTAACGCGCATCCGTTATGGAGCGATGACAAAACGGTCGTTGCAATTCATAACGGCATTGTCGAAAATTTTCGCGAGATTAAGGACAAGTTAAGCGAGAAGGGCTACAGCTTTTACTCGCAGACCGACACCGAAGCTGCCGTAAAGCTTATAGACTTTTATTATAAAGCAAATAATCATGACGCATTAAGGGCAATAACTCAAACAATGCAAGTGATACGCGGCTCATACTGCTTTGTAATTTTATTTAACGACAGACCGGGCGAAGTCTGGGGCGTGCGTAAAGACAATCCGTTAATCGCAGGCCAAGGCGACGGCGAAGCATTTTTAACGTCCGACGCTTCGGCAATTTTGCAGCATACGAAACGCGTTTATTACTTCGACAATTTTGAAATTGCGAAATTAAATTCGCAAGGCGAGATAAATTTTTACAATAAAAACGGCGAGCCTATTAATAAAACTTTACAGGAAATAACTTGGGACGCTCAGGCAGTCGAGAAGGGCGGCTTCGAGCATTTCATGCTGAAAGAAATTCACGAGCAGGGCAAGGCCGTCCGCGACACTTTGCACAATCAGGACATCGGCATTAGGGACAGCGAGATTAAAAATATTTCGCAAATTTATATTATCGCTTGCGGCTCAGCTTATCACGCCGGATACGTCGCTCAGTACGTGATAGAAGATTTAGCAAAAATTCCGGTTCGCATGGAGCTTGCTTCTGAGTTTAGATACAGATCAATGCCGCTCGATAAAAATGCTTTAGCTATAGTTATAAGTCAGTCGGGCGAGACGGCTGACACTTTAGCCGCGATGCGCCGAGCTAAAGAGCATGGCTTAAAGACTTTGGCAATAGTCAACGTAGTAGGCAGCACGATAGCCCGCGAGGCCGAGAGCGTGTTTTATACTCTTGCCGGGCCCGAGATCGCTGTCGCGACGACCAAAGCCTACAGTGCGCAGTTAATAGCCTGCTATGTCTTAGCTTTAAGATTTGCGTTAGTAAAGCAAGTTATTAATCAAGATTATTTTAATAAATTATTAAGCGAGCTTGAAGAGATACCGGCGAAGATCGACGAGATTTTAGATCATAAAGAGGCGATACGCGAGATTGCGAAAAAATTTATAAACTCTCAACATGCGTTTTTCCTTGGCCGCAATATCGATTATGCTCTTGCAATGGAAGGCAGCTTAAAGATGAAAGAGATCAGCTATTTGCACTCCGAAGCAATAGCAGCCGGTGAGATGAAGCACGGGCCGATCAGCCTAGTTGAAAATAGAATGCCGGTGATAGGCATATTAACGCAGAGCGCGTTATACAAAAAGACTGTAAGCAACATGCTTGAAGTCAAGAGCCGGGGCGCGTATATCTTGGGCGTGACGACGCAGGGCAACGCGGCACTCGAGCGCGACGCTGATTTTATATTTTACATTCCCGAGACGGACGAGCATTTTGCGGCGAGCCTTGCCGTCATTCCATTGCAATTATTAGGCTATTATTTAGCTGCTGCAAAAGGCCTTGACGTTGACAAGCCGAGAAACTTAGCAAAGAGCGTCACAGTTGAGTAACAATAAAAATTTTTTCGAGGAGCTTAATGCGCGTATAGCGAAGCTTGAGGACTGCGAAGTTACGAGATTAATTTTAGGCTGGCGGGCGAGTTTTGTTTTAGCGCGTGATAATAAATTCGGCGTGGGCTTTGTGCCGGACTCGATGAAAGAGGCGCACACGGCCCGTCCGGTTCACACGCAGGCGTTAATTAAAAGCTCGTTAAAGAAACTTGCTGCGCTTTACGTCTCGCCGTTCCCTCAGGAATTTGCGGCGGCCACTGCGGCTGTCTCAGCTTTATTGCCGTTCAACGACAATAATACGCGCCTTGACTTAATAATGCCGTTAGCTCGCGGCGATAAAGTAGCTGTGTTAGGCTACGACCGCGAGCTAATTCCGTTCATGAGAGAATGGGGCTGGCGCGTTGCGATCTTTGACGACAGATTTGCGGGACGTCAAGACTGCTTTACGCTCGACGAATTTCCTCGCGGAGTGCTTGAGGCTGAATGGGTGTGGCTCACTCCTGAGGCGATACGCGACAGGCGTTTAATTTCAAATCAAGCTGCTTTATTAAACAAGAAAGGCTGCTTCATGCAAGGCCCGGGCATTCCAGCCTTGCCTGAAATTTTTAAAAATTTAGGCGTAACGCATTTGGTCGCGCCGATTTTAAATTTAAATTTTAATTCAAATATTTGCGAGAGCATCGAGGCTCATATCGCGGCCGGAGGAAGCCCTTGGCTCTGCGAAGATATTTTGTGGCGCGTGTATTTTTAGATTTTAAAATTTTTTGCAAGTACGAGAGTTTTTAATTTAAAAATTTTTTACAAGCCTGAGAGATTTTAATTTAAAATTTTTTGCCAGCGTGATAGATTTAAATTTTAAAATTTTTTGCGAGCGCGAGAGTTTTTAATTTAAAAATTTTTTACAAGCCTGAGAGATTTTAATTTAAAATTTTTTTCAAACGCTAGAGATTTTAATTATAAAGATTTTTGCAAGCGTGACTAGTTTTAAATTTTAAAAATTTTTCTCAAACTTTTTAACGCGCGAAAATTTTTGAATAAGTTATTTTTAAAATTAATTTTATAAATTCTTGCGGCAAAATATTTTAGAATAAATTTTTGTAGTTGAAAATGTAGTTGAAAAACTTTGAGCTTTAGCTTGAAGAAAGTTTTGTTATTTAAGAATTATAAAACTTAAAATATTATAGCATGAAAAATTTGCGAGGTGATTAAAAGTATGGAAAGTTTTATAGCTGCGGTTAATGTAGTTATGCCTATGGCCTTGTTAATGCTGATCGGAGTTTTTATCCGCAAAAATAATATTATAGACAGGCAGTCGGCCAAGAGCTACGACAAAGTTATATTTAAAATTTTTATGCCGGCTTTATTATTTAAAAATATTTACGAGCTGGATTTAAATTTCAGCGATTATATAAAGCCGATAATTTTTATTGCGTGCGGGCTTGCAGTTGTATTTTTGCTTGCGGTGTTTTTAATTCCGAAAATTATAAAGGACGGCAAGAAGGCGGCTGTAGTAGGTCAGGCGATGATACGGCCAAATTTTTTGCTTTACGGCATCGCAGTCGGCGAAGCTCTTTACGGCAAGGGCAATGCTGGAACTGTCGCAGTACTCGGAGCATTTGTTGTCCCTGCGATAAATATTTTAGCAGCTATCATTCTTGAAATTCCGAGAGCCGGCAAAGCTAATCTCAAAGAATTATTTAAAGCCGTGTTAAAAAATCCCATGATAATAGGCGCGATCTTAGGCTTCGCGTGCATGCTGCTGCCGTTTAGAATTACCGGCATAGCTTGGGAAGTTATAAAAGACGTTGCGGGCGTGACAACTACAGTGAGTTTTATATCTCTTGGCATCGGCCTTGATTTAAATTCTGCTAAATCTAATTCTTTCCCGTTAACATTCGGCGTAATAGCAAGAATGCTGATAAGCCCGTTAATATTTTTGCCGCTCGCGGTCATGGTCGGCTTTAGGGCGCAAGTGTTAGCGACGCTGATGGTCGTTTTCGGCGGACCTGCTGCCGTCGCCTCGTATCCAATGGCGGTTGCGATGGACGCGGACGGACCGTTAGCCGCACAGCTCGTCTGCACGACGACTATAATTTCTATTTTAACTATATTTACAATGACGTTTATATTTAAGAGCCTGGGCTTATTTTAAATTTTAAATTTAAAAATTCAGGCCTCGGGATTTAAATTTATCTCGAGGCCTGTTTTATAATTTATAATATGCAGCATGAAGAAAGAATTTGATGATTTAAATGAAATTAAATTAAAAATCAAATCGAGCTTGAGAACTTTAGAGCTTGAGCCCGACGCTTCGCCGGATGAAATTAAAACGGCGTTTAAAAAACTTGCTAAAATTTATCATCCTGACGTTGCCGCGCCGAAAGACGCTTGGCGTTTCCAACAGATCACAGGTGCTTACTCGCTGCTGAAAAATTTAAATTTTTTAGAGAATTTAGATTTAGATAATTTAAAGCTTGAAGATTTAGAGAATAATAATTTTAATGAGAGTGCAGCCTCAAGAGATGATAAAGCTGACGCAAGCGAAGAACAAGACGAGGCAAGCGCAAGCGCGAAAGCTAAATCAAATTTTAAAGATGACGAGGCAAAAGCTAAAGCAAGAAATAAAAATTTTGAGTTAAAGCTCGATAAAATTTTAACGCGCTGCGAGGACGAGATTAATAATTATATTAATAAATCTGAAGAAATTTCTAAACGCAAGCTTGAAGAAAGACAGCAGGAGCTGAAAGATAATATTATTTTCAGGCTTAACTCGCAGCTGAAAGAAGTTAGAAATATTGCGATAAAGCGCACGGGCAATTTAATTAATCGCGATGACGTCCGGCAGACTTTAATAAATTTAATTTTAAATCATGATTTGGACAGCGAGACGTCAAGATTAATCGAGATGCTGCCGATGAACGACGACACACGTGAACGAATTGCCTCGAGCGTGTGCGAGAAGTCCGAAAATTTTTCAAGCACTTTAATAATCAAGCTGCTTGATTTAAGAAATTTAAATAATTTAAATTTAGAGTTAATAGAGCGTTATATTTTATGCGCAAGCCCTGAGAATTTAAGTTTAATTTTAAGATACTGGCCGAAGAATAAAATCTTGTCTGAGACTGCGTTAAATAATTTACTGCGCAGTGACGACGCAAATATTTTAGTGCCGGTGCTGTCGAGCATAAAACAAAATTTCCCGCAGGAAGCTTTAAAGCATAATAAAAGAATTTTAGAGTTAAGCGCTCACGAATCTCCGGCGGTTCGAGCCTGGTGCAGAATGCTTTTGCCTAAGCAGGATTTATAATTTAAAATAGCTATATTAAATAGAAAGTGTGTTGTTGTGTGATGCAGTTTAAAAATTTTGTAAATTATTTTAAGGCGGGCGGAAGCTCTGTAATAGATAAATTATTCAGCACGGCGATGTTCGCGTTTATCTTTTCAAATTTGACGGCGGCGATCGGACCGACCGTTGACGGAATTATAGTCGGAATTTATTACGACATTGCAAGCGTTGCGGCAATCGGCCTGACGTCGTTTTTATTAGTCGGCTACAGGACTATAGCGGCGACTATAATATCGCGCGGCTCGCATGTAATAGTCTCGAGGCTCATGGGCTCGGGAGACAAGAGCGGAGCAAATTCTTTATTCTCGCTGTCGATAATTTTATCTGTCTCGCTTTCAGTTTTAATAGCGGCTTTAAGCATAATTTTTGCAAAATATATCGCGGCGTTTCTTGGAGCACGCGGCGCGTCGGTGAGCTTGTTAGTCCCGGCGGCTGATTATTTAATCGGCTACTGCATAGGCCTGCCCTTTTACACTGCGACAGTTATTTTATCTCCGTATATTCAAATGGACGGAAATTATAAATGCGTCTCGGCCTCGTCTTTAGTCATGACTATAGTCGATATTATCGCAGACCTTTATGTTGTTTTAATCATGCACGGCGGACTTCTTGAGATCGGCCTTGCGACTTCGGCGGCTCATCTCGCGGCGTTTTTAGTTTTAATCAGCCATTTTATATTTAAAACTTCAAGCTTTAAATTTTCGTTTAAAAATATTAATTTCTCTCAGATTTCAAATATACTTCAGTCCGGCGCGGCCTCGGGCATAGTGAAGCTCAGCAACACTTTCTGCGGAATTTTAATAAATAACTTGCTCGCGTCTTATGCTGCCGTCGGAGCGATTGCGGCGTACAGCGTCGGCAATTCTGTTCTCAAAGCCTGCTTTGCCTTCTGGCTCGGCTCGGCGAATACTTTAATGGCGTTCACGAGCATGTTCTTCGGTGAGGAAGACAAAAACGCGCTTCATGACGTTCAAAAAATCGCGCTGCGCAAAGGCTTTAAATTAACTTGTATTTCAGCTTTAATAATTTTAATCTTTGCAGATTTCTTCGCAAGATTATTTTTACGCAACGGCGACCCGGCGACTTTGAGCATGGCCCGCGAGTCCGTAAGATTTTTTGCGCTGTCCATGCCGTTTAACGTTTTGATTTACTGCTTCCAGTTTTATTTAATCGGCTCAGGACGGCGAGCGTTTGCAAATATTTACAGCTTTATTATAGACTTTGCAATTCCCGTGCCCGTGACGCTTTTGATAATGCTGATGCTCGGCTATCAGGGCGCATGGATCGCGAAGCCCGTTATAAATATTTTATTAGTCTTTATAGCCTGGCGTTATATAAATAAGCAGAGCGGCAAAGATTTTAACGAGAAATCTTTATTGCTGCCTAAACACTTCGGCTTTGCGCCTGAGCAGGAGTTATGTATGGACGTTGACGAAATGAGCGACGTAATGGGAGCGTCGCGCCTTGCCATAGCTTTTGCTCTTGAGAACGGTTTTGACAGAAAGCACGCGAATATATTTTCAATGGCGATCGAAGAACTTGCCGGCAATATAGTCACGTATGGATTTTCAGACGGCAAGCCGCATCATATAGATATAAGAATGCTTGCTAAAGACGGCGGATTAATTTTAAGATTTCGCGACGACTGCAAGCACTTTGACCCTGTCGATAAGTACAAGAAAGAGCTGCAGTTCGACGACGATTTAGAGGGCGGCTTCGCAATTAGAATGATGATGAAGCTCGCCAAAGAAATAAATTATACCGGCATGTACGGCATGAATAATTTAATTATTAAAGTTTAATTTTTATAAATAATTTATAAATAAACTCCCGTAATTTATCTTAATTAAATTTTTAATTTCAAAAATTCTAAAACAGTCTCGCCGTAATCGCGGGTTGAGATTAATTCATAATTTAAATTTAAAATTAAATCTTCGCGCTTAGATCTTTCAAATACTAAAATACTTTCGGGCTTTAATAACTTGTCTAAATTATTTATAGCTAAAAAATTTTTGCCCCAGTCCAAATTATACGGCGGGTCGGCAAATATAACATCAAATTTATATTCGCGCTTCACGAGCCAAGTTATAGCACGCTTAACTTCAAGCGATAATATTAACGAGTTTAAATTATTTAAAATTTTTAAGCTCTTAATTTTATCCGCGCGGTCTCTCACACTTTCAACAAAAGCAATAAACTCCGCGCCTCGCTCTAAAGCTTCAAGCCCTACGCGTCCCGTGCCGGCGAATAAATCTAAAAATTTAAAATTATTTATATCGCCCAAAATATTAAATAAAGCCTGCAAGACTTTTCCAGAAGTCGGTCTAACGTCCTTCATGATTTTAATTTAAAATTTTTACAGCCCGAGAGTTATCGAGCCGAGTTTGATAATTTTCTTGCATGATTTAAAAATTATTAAATCTCTCTATAATATCTTTCAAAGAATTTTTAACAGCCGGAGTCATGTACGCGCTCGCCGTGTTGTCAAGCTGCATTTTATTATCATGAAATTTTATATAATAACGCTGTTTAAAATCATCATCCACTGCGAAGACATCAAGCAATAACGACTCGTCGCCTTTAAAATATCTGCCGAACGACCAGAACGCATTTTTATTTTCATCGCGCCCGGACACGCCGTTCAAGCTCTGCAAAAATTCCTCGCTCACTGGCCGCGCAAAATTCAAATCCATTAAATTAATTTCATCTCCGTTTAATTCTTTAAAATTATTATTATTAATCTCTTGCACTTTCTCGAATATCAGCCTGAAAATATTTTTGCCCATTGCAAGCCACTTGCGCTCGTATTTAGTTTTAACAGGCCGATCCGGATTTATCTCAAAACTTTTTAAGCTTAAAGCTTTATGCTTAATAAAATTTTCGCGCGTCTGCTCGGCATAATCTTTATCGTCGGTCACAAGCTCGAACAGGCCGCCTAATTTTAAAACTCTCAAAAAATTTTCAGCAAAGCTTCCCGCTATCACGCGTTTGTTCGCATGACGTCTCTTAGGCCAAGGACACGGGAAGTTCATATAAATTTTATCTAACGAGTTATTTTTAAAAATTATATTCAACAAAGTCTGAGCGTCCGCCCTGAAAATTTTTAAATTATTAACTCCGTCGGCACGCCTCGCGCAGTGCAAGACGCAAGAGTAAGACATCTCGAAGCCGTAAAGCATTATATCAGGATTTAATTTCGCATAATTAACCGTATATTCGCCGTTGCCGAAGCCGATTTCAAGCTCATTATGCTTATTATTTAAATCTAACGGCAGAGCGTCAGGCCTTAAAATAATTTTATAATTTGCCATCTCTCAAAATTTTTAATTTTATATTTTTATATTTATAAAGCTTTACGCAAAATATTTTTTAATTTTTAAATTAAATCGGCAGCTTTTAAATTTTAATTTTTAAATTTAAAATTTATTAACTGCCGATTTTAAATTTTTAATTAATAATTAAATTCCTTTAGAGCCAGTCAGCCAGATAAGCCCCATGGAGATCGGCTCAATGTAAGTAATCAAAAGCAGCGCGATCGCAAGAGCGATAATATACGGCATGCAAGCATTAGACACCTGCTCAAACGTTAATTTCTTGCTCATGCCGCACGCAACGTAAAGGCAATTTCCAACCGGCGGCGTAATCATTCCGACGCCTAAGTTCACTATCATAATAATTCCGGTCATGTACGGGTTAATGCCGACTGAAGTCAACACCGGCAGCAAAATCGGAGTGAACAACGCAATGGCTGAGACAGCGTTTAAGAACATTCCGGCGATTAATAAAATAATATTAAACATTAATAATATAATATATTTATTGCTCGTAACTCCGAGCAGCGCGTCGGCGATGATCTGCGGAATGTGTCCGCGCGTCAAGACAACGCTGAACGTCTGCACGCTGCCAAGCACTAACATAATCGTTCCCGCGCCTACAGCAGTATTAACAAAAATCTTTGGAATATTTTTCCATTTTAAAGTTCTGTAAATAAATTTGCTGCAAAGCAAGCCGTACACGGACGCGATAGCTCCGCTTTCAGTCGGCGTGAACAAGCCCGAATAAATTCCGCCGAGTATAATTAACGGCATGATTAACGCAAAGACGCTCTTTAAAGTCACCTGCACGGCTTCTTTAAACGTCGGCTTTGACGATTCAACTTTAATCGGGTGGTTCTTGACGTAAATAAAAGCATAGACCATCATGCACAGAGCCATGACAATTCCCGGGCCGAAGCCTGTTAAAAATAAAGTTCCGACTGATACTTCAGCTAACACAGCATAAGACACCATGCCGACGCTCGGCGGGATGATCTGTCCGAGAGTTCCGGCAGCCGCAGCGGTCGCAAGCGCAAATTCCTCGCTGTAGCCCTGCTTCTCCATTTCCGGTGCCATGACTCCGCCGATAGCCGCCGTAGTCGCCGGAGACGAGCCGGAGA
This sequence comes from Synergistaceae bacterium, assembly GCA_017447325.1. Lineage (GTDB taxonomy): Bacteria > Synergistota > Synergistia > Synergistales > Aminobacteriaceae > JAFUXM01. The sequence goes on from JAFSNU010000228.1 coordinate 9,828, forward strand.
TCGCCGCGAAAAATGCGCTCGCAACTATCGTGACGTAAGCAAGGCCGCCCTTAACTCTTCTAAAAAATAAATTAATAAAGTCAACAAGATTTTTGCTCAGGCCGCCGTCAGTCATTAAATTTCCGCATAAAATAAATAACGGAATGGCCATGAGCTGATACGACGTCATTCCGGCAAACATAGTCTGCGCTACGACAACAAGTCTAACGCGCATTCCCGTTGCGATTATAGTTATAACCGAAGCGAGACCGAGTCCTGCCGCGATAGGCGCGCCGATTAACAACAATGCAAAGAATGAACCAAATAACCAGCCTACCATTTATTCCAACTCCTTAGCAATCTGCTCGGCAGTCTTTACAACTTCCGCCTTTTTAGTGTCGTCTTCAATCAGGCCCTTAATCGCAAGAAATACGCAGTACAGCGTGAGCATCGACAGCCCGGCCATCATGATTATATAAATCATTCCCATTGACCACTTCAGCATCGGCGTTTTTTGCACTAATAAAGA
>JAFSNU010000229.1 GCA_017447325.1 Synergistaceae bacterium
AGAGAAAAATATAGCGAGCGATATATTAAACAGAAGATTTTTATTTAACTCGCCGTGTTTATTCAGCTCGGCGGCCGGCTTGACTGTCCTGCCGGAGTTCGCTGAGATTATATATAAAAATCCTGACGAGATGACTTTTGCCGAATATAAAAAATTATATGAAGCTAAGACAAAAAATCAGCAGTTGTTTGCTTGCTTTGTCATCAGCGTGCCGGACAGCATTGAAGGCATATTTGAAGCAGTAAAGGACGCGGGAATAATAAGCAAATTTGGAGGCGGCGTCGGCGGAAATTTTGGACACTTGAGAGAGCAGGGCGCAATGATCGGCGGCGGCACGGGCGGCAAAGCTTCGGGCCCGGTGAGCTTCATGGAGACTTGGAACACCATGGGCGCGGTCGTAGTTCAGGGCGGCAAGAGACGCGCGGCGTTAATGGGAATGCTGTTCGACGATCACCCTGATATAGAGCAGTTTATCGACAGCAAGACCGAAGACGGAAGGCTGCCGTACTTTAATATCTCTGTTGCAATTTCTAATAAATTAATGGACTCGGCGAAGACCGACGGCGCGTTTGAATTGAAGTCACGGACTGACGGCAAAGTCGTTAAGACTTTACGCGCGAAAAATTTATTAAATCATATTTGTGAGAGCGCATGGAAGCGCGGCGACCCGGGCGTGTTCTTTATCGACAGAGCACAGCAGGATAATTTGTTGAAATTAAATGATGACTGGAAGATCGAGTCGACTAATCCGTGCGGCGAGCAGCCCTTGCCTAATTACACGAGCTGCAATCTGGGCTCTATAAATGTTGAAGCGTTTGTTAAAGATAATAAATTTGACTGGGAGAGCTTTGAAGCTCAGGTTTATAGATCGATTTTTTATTTAGATTTAGTTATTGACGCGTGCAGTTATCCGTTAGAGAAAATCGGCGAGCGAACTAAATTAATCCGGCCTGTTGGACTTGGCATAATGGGACTTGCGGACGCGGCGATCTTGCAAAATATAATTTACGGTTCGCAGGAGTTCAAAGATTTTTGCGGTGAGTTAGGCGGAGCGATGGCAGCGCATGCTTTAGGCGCGACGGTAAAAATAGTCAGCGACGCCGGTAAATCTCCGTTCCCCGAGAGCGGATTAATTAATAAATTATTTAAAAAATTTGCGGACGAGCAGGCTTTAAAGGATTTAGATTTAACTCAGGCCGGCTTGGCATTGCAGAGCATGGCCGAGCTTAATCAGGACGCGCAGGCCGTGAATTATATTTTTACTGACAAATATTTTGACGAGCTCACGCCTGAGGGCTTTAAAGATTTATTAAATAACATGCGCTCAAGCGACACTATACCTAATACTTTAATTAACACGCTTGAAGTTATATTAAATAAAAATTTTGAAGATGCTAAATTTATTTTGCAGGCTTTAAGCTTGGGCGAGCTTCGCAACAGCCGCAGGCTTTCGATCGCTCCGACGGGTTCTATATCAATGATAATGGACGCGAGTTCGGGCATCGAGCCAAATTTTGCCTGGAGCTGGTCGCGTAAGATTGCTAAAGTTGACGGCAGAGGAACAGAAGAGCGGGACTTCTGGCATAAATTACTTTCACCCGAGCAGCGCATCGAGTATAAAGTTTCTAACGGTAAATTATCAAATCCTGCTTACGTGACGGCCTATGACATTTCAACGCAGCAGCATGTTGACGTGACGGGAATTTTTGCAAAGTTTATCGACAGCGGCATTAGCAAAACTGTAAATCTTCCGTTCACAGCGACTATAGACGACGTGCGCAAAGTTTATGAAAAATGCTATGAATTAGGCTGCAAGGGCATTACTATTTATCGCGACGGCTCGCGGTCAGAGCAGCCTATCGAGGCAAAGAAGCCCGAGGACGAGGCCAAGCTTAATAAAAATCATGGCATGGTCAAGGCACGCCCGGGGCTTGTGGTCTTCGGCAAGACGATTAAAGAGAGCTCGCCCTGGGGCAGCATTTATTTGACTCTGAACTTTGACGGTTCAGACCCGTTTGAAATTTTTATCAACGTCGGCAAGAGCGGCTCGGAGTTAAAGGCAATGGCGGAAGCATTAAGCCGTGTTATCTCGATTGGCCTGCGCTCCGGCTGTAGAATAGAAGACTTTATAGACACGTTAAAGGGACTTTCCGGCAAAGAGTACTGGATGTTCAGCTTCGACGAAGAGCATGTTGCGCGGTCGATACCTGATGCGATAGCTATATTGCTTGAGAAATTAATCGAGCGTCAGCAGAGCGAGACTAATTTAATGAGCAGGACGTCCAAGGGCGACGTGATCTGCCCGGAGTGCGGCGCACCTATGGAGATGCTGTCCGGCTGCGCTTACTGCTTCAGCTGCGGCTACAGCCCATGCAAATAAGTTTTGAAATTAAAAAATTAAAATAAAAAACGCTCTCGAGAAATTTCGGGAGCGTTTTTTATTCAGCACTGCGGCCTTGAAATTTTATTTCAATCTTGCTCGAGTTTTACCATAAAATTAAAAAAATTTATTATTTATTCTTGTCTTCGAAGTCGCTGCAGCAAAAAAATCCGTTCTTTGGATAAATATATCCGCGTCCGCCGTTATCGCAGTATATTCTGCCTTCTTCGTCCCTGTTGTACCAGTTGGCGTATATGCAGTCTTTACATTCTGACATAATTTTTCACTTCCTTTCATAAACTTCAAAGGCCGCCGTGTAAATTTACCAGCCCTTAGGCCACTCGCCGAGTGTCTGGAAGCCGTCAAGAATATTTATATTTTGAAGTTCGTTGTACATAGTTTTGATGTCCTCGAAAGTCTTTTCGGCATCCGCTTCAGGATTTTCCCACGGCCAATGAAACCATGACTTATACTTTGTAATGCTGTCATTGAGATTTTTAATTTTCTCGCGCGATTTTTTAAGCTTTTCGGCTGCTGAAATAAATTTCTCGCCGCGCGGAAGAGTTTTTATAAAATCTTTAAACTTGCTGTTGCCGAACCAACCGCTTATTTTTAATCTGTCTTTCGCGTCGCTTTTAAGTTCGTCAAGCAGCTCGTTGACGGCGTCTCTTTCTCCGCACAAAGCTCTTATAATTTTTTCTGTTATTTTTAAAACTTTTTCGATAGTACTCTTTTTAACTTTTATGCCCATAAGATCAAAGCCGTCTTTAACGTACGAGACCATAAAATCATTCCATAAGTCTTTGTTTAACTCAGCAAGTTTAGCGCAGTATTCGGCTATAGACTCTTTAATCTCATCAAGCGGCTTTGTAAACACAAGCTGAACATTCGCGCCGCCGCTTACGTAAGCCCAGTTTGCACCTTGATCGTATAAATTTGCAAGAGTTATATCAAGCTCATATTCAACGTCATTTACAACGACTTTTTTATGAACGTTTTTAATCGCATTAGCCAAGTGCCCCGCAATTTGTTTAACAAGCTCATCGTGATTTGTTTTATATTTTTCGATTTTCGCGCCGTCGTTGTCAAATGCCTCGACAATCGCGAGAGCAAAAGCCTCGTAAACGTCATCAGGTACAGTTCCGCCGCCGAATTTTACTATATTTTTCTTGACGTCATTTAGCTTTTGCCTTAGTTCATACTCTTGATTAATATTTCTATCTTGCTTGTTAATATCATCACAAAGCTCATCAAGCAAACTCTTTTCAAGAACTGCGAACGCCGCCTGAATTTTCTCGAGAAAATCCCAGTCTAGTTTGAGCTTATCAGGCTCTATCTCAGGTGCTTTAAAATTAAATTCTTTAGTCAACGGCGAAGCGATATTGTCAGCCGTGATTTGCACGCTGAATTTATCGTTAATATCCGGTTCTTTATTATACGAGACATGCGCGCTTATAGTGTAAATATTTTGCTCGTTATTATTTTTATTCTTGTCTGAAGACTTATTAATTTTTAATTCTTCAAGTTTATAATTATCGTTTGGAAGATTAACGCCGGCATTTAAATTTTCTGCACTGGGATAAATATGCTCGCCGTTTTGATCTTTTTTATATTTAATTTCTTTGACTGTCATGACAAGCCACGCCGAGTTGCCTAAATTAAAATTTCTTTTAAGCGAATTAGATATAGATATATTAGCTTTAGTCTCGATATAAGTTATTAAATTAGGATCAGATATTTTCCTGAAATTTCCAGTGTCAGGATCATAAACGCCTATCTCCATGTCATCATTTATGCTGTCGCCGTCCGTGTCAGCATTATTAGGATTAAGCTTGTAAATATAACCAAACTGATCTCTAACGCCGTCTGTTTCGGCTTTATCTGAAATACCGTCGCCGTCAGCATCTTTGTCTGAGCCGAATTTATTATCAGCAAGTTCCTCAAACTGCGTGCTTATTTGGCTTGCGTCGCTTGCATAAAAATAACTTCCGCCGGTGCTGTCGGCTATACGCTCCATTGTGGACGTGCTTACGTCGCTGCCTACTCCGACTGCGAGCACTGTCTGGCCGTTATCTTTTACTTGCTCAAGCAACGAACTTGACACTGTATCTTGTCCGTCTGACAGCAAGATTATAAAAGATTTATAACTTGCGTCGTCTATTTTATATTCTAAAGCTTTTCGCAGAGCGGCAGATATATTAGTTCCGCCGTTTGCTATAAGCCCAGACAACGCGGCTTTAATTTCATCTCTATTATTATCGTCAAGTTTTGTAAGTCCTAATACTTCAGCCGCTGAATATTCAAATTTAATTATAGATATACAATCGCCTTTGAAAAGAGCGTCAATTAAATTCTGAGCCGAGGCTATAGTATTAGTCATCTTGCTTCCGTACATGCTGCCGGAGCAGTCTATCAAAAGCGAGATATTATAGTGCATGTCGCTTGTCCTTACGACAGGAGTAGGCAGATTTTTATTCCAGAGCGTGTTCCATTCTGATATAGATACTACGCCATATTTGCTGAAATGATCTGTCTTTACTGAGACAGTATTATTTGACATATCGACTAAACTAGAATCTAATAATTTCACTATATCGTCTGACTCATCATACCATACTATGCCTAAATTTTTAAGATTAAACTCACTGCCGTAAAGGCCGTATAATCTCGTTGGTTCGAAATAAAATGTGATAGACGCAGAAGCGACGTCGCCGCCTGTGCGGGATATTTCAATCGGCTTACCTATTAATCCGGCGGTGTTAAGCATGGGATCAGATTCAAGCTCCTGCACTTCCACAAATCCCCACTCTTCAAGCGAGTAACTTACTTCAACTTTAGTGAACGGCCCGGATGCGTCAAGCGAAGCAACCGCCTCGCCTTGATATTTTGTATTTTTAATTAAAGCAATTTCTTCCGCTGTAGCTGCGATAGTCGCTGCCCATTTTGCAGTCAAGACTATATCTTCGCTGATATGATCGTTAAAATTAAAAAGATACTCGTCATCGTCATACCAGCCCATGAACGTGAAGCCGTCTTTTGATGGATCTTCAGGCTCTATGACAAGATCTCCGGATTTAATATTCTGCTCTTCAACTTCGGTGCCGCCGTCGGAATCAAATTTAACTATATAACTTGTTTTTTCAGGTTCAGGTTCAGGATTTTCAATAGGCTCGAGTTCAGATTCATCATCAATAGGCGCAGGTTCAGGTTCAGGTGTTAAATCTTGAGACGCCGGCTCGTCATAATTTTTTAAACGGTGTCCTCCGCCTCCGCAGCCGCCGCTGCCTATTAACAATATCATAAAAAGCAGCAAAATAAAAATTAAACCAGTGCAAGATTTCTTTGCGCTCATAAACCATGCGCCTCCTTAAAATTTTTTAAATTTTAAAATTTTACAAAAACACATAGCCATATTCCCTTGCCTTGTGATATAATAGTCAAAAGGACAAGGGAACGGGAGAGTGCAAGTCTCCTGCCATGTGTTAATATTTATTCAAGTTTATTATAACAAGCCTTGTCCAAATTTTGATATTTATTTTAAATAAAATTTTTTTAATATAAAAAGCTGGGCGTGATTAAATTACAATCAAGTCCAGCTGAATTTTTAAATTGTTTATTCATGCTATAATTTTAAAAATTACTCGCGGCGAGAGGCACGGGTTAGCGGCTTAAAGACAAGTTAAAGAATAAAAATTTAAAGCAAGTGATATATAAAGGCTTATATCCGCGAGCATTTAATTATATTAATTTCAAAAATTAGATTTAAAATTTATAAATTATATTTAATTTATTATTCTCATATTTCACTATAAAATCTTTCTGCCACTGAAACACAAACGAGTTATCGCTTTTATATTTCTTGATTAAACCTGCAAGCTCTAAAGTCCTGACGCGCGATAAAGTTTTGAGATTTAAACGCGGCCGGTCGCAGCGATTTTATACTTCCTGCACCGTAAGAATTTTTAAGCTAAAGACGGGAGCAAACAGCTTCTGTCTTTTATTTTATAATATTGGCGTGAGTTTTCAATAAAGTAATTTATAAAACGTAAGGAGTGCGCGTCATAAAGTTCGTTTCTTGGAACGTAAACGGATAAAAACTCAGGAGAGGGAAAGCCCACCTCCTGAGTTCAGTACGTTCGAAGAAAAATCCCCTACGCAGCAAACACTACTTCAGCCCGACAAAAGGATACCTGCTCTCCGGCATATAGACGAGCTGCACCTTGAAATACCACTCGGCGCGGCGCGTGCCGCCCCCCTCAAAGAACCACCTGAACCGCTTTCGCCCTACCGTGGGATACCACTGATCCTCGCTTTTGCTTGAGTTCGTCTTATGGCTGCGCGCCTGAACCCAGACGTTACGCCAGTTCCCGTACTTTTCACCTGAATGTTGTGGCGTCCAGGTGTGCCAAGACCAGAATGGCGCCCCCTTATTGAACTCTTGGCTGAGCCAGATTTTTTTTCCGCCCTCGTGGTAGTCCGCCAGCACCGTCTCACTGGCCGTGTATTTCTCGATTCCGCCGTCAGCGACGGAGTCGTATTCTTCATTGGTGTTGCTAAACCCCCTGCTCTGCTGCGACTGGGCAGTGACGAGTTTACGGTAGAAGACGTAGCGCTCCGTCAGATCCTTAAACTCCTTCACCAGCCTGTCAACGTTCCTTTTCTGCTGCGTCAGAACACTCTCGTTGTCGCAGATCCTGCGGACGGAGAACTTTATCGAATCGATGAGTCCGTTAAACTTGCTGTTCCACTCGTCAACCTTGCCCTGCCCGTTGATAAGGGTTGTCAGCGGGACGGCGGTCATAGTGTTGTAGTAGCCGCGCAGGAGAAGGATGGACTTTGTAAACTCTTTCACCGCGTCAAAATGGGACTGGGAGATGGGCAGGCGTTCGCTGATGACGTTGCCTCCCGCGACCTCTTTGAATCGCGTCAGCGAGACCTTCAGCGGGACAAAGCGACTTGTGCTGCCGTATTCGCCGTTCACGTTGTTCATGAACTCCTTAACTCCGGCCAACACGTTTTCAAGATTATTGCTGTTTATCACCGCCAGACTTTGGGAATTTCCTCCGCCGATGACGATGCACTCCCCCGTCAAGGAGACCTCGTACAGCGAGGCCAGCCTCTGCGCCTCGCTCAGAACGGACGAGTAGTTCTGGTTGTTCCAGGCGTTTTTCACGGCCTCCTTCAGCTTTTCGCAGAACTCGTCCAAGCCACGGCTATTATTTGCTGTGACGGAGATAACGGCGTCGTACCGCGCCCCCCAGGTGTAGCCGGACACGAAATAGTCGCCGTAATCCTCACGGAATGCGTTTGAACCCTCACGAAGAGCTTCTTTCGCGGTCTCCGAGAACCTCAGCGATGAGATATCAGCCAGCCTGGGCGACGTCTCGGTCACATCGATGCGGAACAGCAGCGTCTTGGATATCTGCCCCAGCCGGATGTTTGTTGTTGTGATGGGGCGCTGCCCCAGCGCGTTCATGGCCAAGGCGAAGTTTGACATGGACTCCAGATTGAGGTCGCGAATAAGTTCCTCCAGTGTATCAATGGTGAAGGTATTAGTCTCTTTCCTCACGTCCAGTGTTACAGAAGAGTTAGCGGGAGTGGGTATGGTAAAGGGTTCCAGCGCGCCCTGAGTCGGCGCGGCAAGCCCGGAATGTGCATAGAACCCGTTGCCGCCACTGAATGTCGTGTCATACGGCACGTTGTTCACCTGGGTGATTATCCTGGCTCCGCTGGCCGCAAGGCTCACCCCGCCAGCAGCGACGGCACTCCTGCCAGCGGGCTCGTGTTCCATGATGATGGCGTCGATGAGGTTCTGAAACACCTCATCCCTGTAAAACTCATCGCTCATCGCCGTGGGGAAACCCATTTTGTCGAACTCTGTAGCGTAGCTTAAAATTACGCGCCGCAGGTCGATTAGCTGCCTCTGTCCCACAACGAAGTCCGTATCCCCAAGGGTGAGCCTCAAGGGATAGCCGCAGCTCCCGTCAGGAGCGCGCATCTCCTTATAGACCCGCAGCATCCACGGAATTTTCTCGCCCGTATCGTCGAGATCCTTCTGGCTGGCGGCGATGCGCCAAGTCCCGGAGATCGGAGCCTTGAAGGTGAACAGAATCAATGACGGATCTTCCTCCGGCAGGATGGTCAGATCGGCACTGACGGTCAGCGTTGGCGCGTCGTCCGCGCTGGCAATATCGTCGGATATTGTCGGAGCTTCCTCGCGCTCGGGATCGGACAGGCCGAAGTCAAAG
>JAFSNU010000230.1 GCA_017447325.1 Synergistaceae bacterium
ACACTTCTCTCGGTTCCATCTGCTCTCTTGATACCGTCTCCGACGTGACCATCAACGAGAAGAACTCCGTCCCCACCCCCGGCAAGACGACTGCAGAAGTAGATTTAAAAAATTTCTCGTATTGAGCGCAAATCTCGCGCCCTCGCTCAGAATTAGTAAAGCTTGCGTAATTATAATCATTTTTAAGCGGCTCAGTTATGAACGAAATTTTTTGATTAGCATGCGTCAAGTATATTGCAGTCGGAAGCATATTCGCGAACGCAGCAATTTTGCCGGTCTCCAATGCAAGCGTCGCCGCGCTTAAATCTTTAATATATTCTACTTTAGCATCCGGAATTTTCTCAGCTATAAAAATATCATGATTAGCTCCGAGAATAACTCCGATTTTTTGATCCGCAAGCTCTGAGAGCTTTGTATATTGTCCTGCTTCAGCCGCAGCAGCCGCGCAGACTTGGCCAAATATTATTAGAATTAGCATAAACGCCGCGCATATTTTATTTATAATTTTAAGCTTCGCCGCTCTAATACGCATTGATTGTATACTAAAAACACTTTTTAATTGCTCTTGCCTCCCCTGTAAGGGTCACGAAGTGACGGAGGGGTGTACCCCCCTGCCCGTTGGGCACTCGAGAGTACATGCCCGTACTCTCTCAACCTTACAGGGGGGACGAGAGATATTATTAATTTTAAAGTGCTTTTACTATAGCAAGGAGTGAGTATTGAATGGCAAGTTTAAATATCACGCGTGATAATGCAAATTTAAAAAATTTTAAAGCTATAAAGTTAATTTTGCGCGGCCGCATTGACAGTATAACGGCGAAAGATTTACGCGACGCGCTGCGCGGGATCGATGAAGGCGAGGCTGTAGTTTTGGATTTTAAGGGCGTGAGCTATATTGCATCGAGCGGTCTTCGCGAAATTTTAATCGCGGCCAAAAGGCTCGGCAATGATTTAATTAAACTTGAGAACGTTACGCCTGAAGTCGACGATATTTTAAAGACGAGCGGCTTTAACACGTTTATAAATTACACGCTTAAAGAGCCTGAAGCTGAGCAAAATAATTTTAAATTTAATATTCAAGAGATGTCGTTAAACGATTTGCTTGAGTATAAAGTTAAGAGCGAGGGCGATAAAATATTTTTAAAGGCCGGCGGATTTGGATATTCATGGCGTGATATTGACGCGGGAGCAAATGCCATAGCTCAGGAGCTTTATAATTCCGGCGTAAGGGCGAGAAGTCACGTCGCGCTCTGCGGAGTAAACACCGTAAACTGGGTTCTAACTTTCTTTGCGCTGCAGAAGCTCGGCGCGATCGCAATTTTATTAAATAATAATCAAACGCCTGAAGAGATAGTCAGGCTGTCGCACTTGGGAGACATCACGCACTTTTGCCTCGGCAATATTCCGGCCTTTAAAAATAATTATGAAGAATTTATAAATAAAATACTTGATCCGCAAAATTCTTTAATTCATAACGTGATAGACGTTCGGGACAGCGTGAACTTTATGGGGCGGGATGTAAAGGACTTGTCGGGCTTAACGCGCGTCATGCCGGACGATATTTGTTTAATGATCTTCACGTCGGGCTCGACCGGCACTCCGAAAGGCGTTTTAATATCTGCAAATAATTTAATTAACGCGTCAAATTACTGCGTTGAAAATTTATTGATGAATGATAAAGATAAAACTTGCGCGGTGCTGCCGTTATTTCATATTTTCGGCTTGACGTCTGTCCTGCTCGCAAGCGTGATAAGCGGAGCTGAGCTTATACTTCCCCAAAATTCCAAGCCTGACGAGTTGATGCAAATTTTAAGCAAAGAGCATTGCACTATTTTACACTCAGTGCCGACGGTATTTTTAAGGCTTGTTAATGCGCCGGACTTTAAGCCTGAATTAGCGTCGAGTTTACGCGCGTCTTATCTCAGCGGCGCGCCTGTCTCAGAAAGTCAGCTTGAAATGCTGATGCAGAAACTGCCGAATAATCATTTTGTGAGACGCTACGGTATGAGCGAGATTACTCCAGTCAGCCGCACGCGCTACGATGACAGCATAGAGCATATTATTAAAACAGTCGGCAAGCCCATAGAAGATTTTGAAATTAAAATCGTGAATAATGAAAATCAAGAGTGCAAGACGGGCGAGACCGGCGAGATTTTAGTTCAGGGCAGGAATTTAATGTGCAGCTATTACAAGCTTGCGCCGGACAAGCAGCCTTTCGACGCGCAGGGCTTCTTGCACACGGGCGACTTGGGATTTCTTGATGATGACGGCTATCTGCATTTTGTCGGCAGGTCTAAAGAATTAATTATACGCGGCGGCGAAAATATTATGCCGGACGAAGTTGCGGCGGCAATCTCGGCTCACGAAGATATTACAGAAGTAAAAGTCATGGGCGTGCCGGACGAAATTTACGGCGAAGCTGTTGCGGCTGCGATAGTTTTACGCGAAGGCGCGAGCTTTAATGAAGATAACATGCGCGAGTTTTTGTTGACTAAATTATCGCGCTTTAAAATTCCGTCTTTATATTTTATTTATGACAAGCTTCCGGTTTTGTCCAACGGCAAGATCGATGGCGTGACGCTAAAGCGTGAGATTTTAGCAAAACTAAATAAAAATTAAATTTTATTTCTGACAAGCAGCCGACTTTTGCATTAAATAAATATGCAAGCTCGACAGCGTGAGCTTAAAGCATGAAAATTTAGCAAAGATTAAGAAATAAAGTTTTAAGATTAAAGATTTAGATATTGAGCAAGTATTAGCAGACGCTGAGATAAGCGCGGCGAAGCTGAGCCTTAACGACAAGAGCAGGGCACACTTAATGCTTGAGGAAAGTTTAGTTCAGCTTTTGCGTCACGGGGCAAGCCTCGCAGAGCTGAAGGATAAGAAAGGCAGCAGCGTTCATGTAATAATTGTAAACTGCATGGGGCAACGCTGCCTGTTCGCTTATAGTCGCCGGCCATGAGAAATTATTAGACAAAAATATTTATTACAGCAAA